>JAUUVJ010000053.1 GCA_030589605.1 Candidatus Hodarchaeota archaeon
ATAACTTCTTTACGTACCTTAGATAACTGTGAGTTTTTAATATTAGATTCAAATACTCAAAGAAATTTAGAAATTGTGGGTAATGCCTACGATGGGAAACTAATAGGCAGTTTATTATCTGTATTTTCAGATATTAACACCAGTATGGGAGCACGGTTACTTCGTAGATGGTTATTACAACCACTGAGAGATGAGCTGAAGATAAATGATAGAGTGTCAGCTGTTGATGAATTCACTCAGAATCTCAAAGCACTAGATAAAATACAAAGTATGTTCACGAATATTTCCGATTTCCAAAGGTTGATAGCAAAAATAAGATATAATGCTGTAAATGCGAGAGACTTAATAGCTTTGAAAAATTCTCTTGAAACAGGGGTCGAAATTAATAGTTTTCTTGAGGAAACAAAGCTTCAAAGTTCTATTTGCAAAAGAATCGTAAATTATAAAGAATCTGATTTGCATGAGATTAAACTTCTAATTGAGAGAGGGATAGTAAACTCACCTCCAATTACAATTAGAGAAGGGGGGATAATTAGACCAAGTTATAATGACGAGTTAAATGAATATTATGAGCTGAAGAATAACCAAGATAATGTACTTAAAGAGTTAGAAAGGCGAGAACAGGATCGAACTCCCTTTAATATTAAACTAGGATATAATTCTATTCATGGTTTTTACATTGAAGTCACCAAAGCTCAACTTCGAGATGCAGGAGAAGATTCCATTCCTTCTGAATATAATCGTCGTCAAACTCTAGTTAATGCAGAACGTTTTATTACCCCAGAATTAAAAGAGATTGAAGAAAAAATTCTAAATGCAGAAGAAAAGCTACAAGAACTGGAATATCAGTTATTTTGCGAAATTAGAGATAGAATAAAAGACCAAGTTTTTGCGATAAGAGAATTTTCAGAACTACTTGCAGAACTTGATGTGTTAGTTTGTTTTAGCTTTACAGCTCTCAAAAATAATTTTTGTAAACCTGAATTTATTAATGAACCCATTATTGATATTTCTGAAGGACGTCATCCTGTTGTTGAATATCTTCAGAAAGAAACAGGATTCGTTCCAAATGATACTTTTCTGGGAATAGGAGAGCTTCATATTATAACAGGCCCAAATATGAGCGGTAAATCAACTTTCATAAGACAAGTGGCCCTAATCGTGTTGATGGCTCAAGCTGGATCATGGGTTCCTGCTAAAAATTGTAAGTTAGGAATTACAGATAAAATTTTTACTAGAGTAGGTGCTTTTGATAGATTAGCTTTTGGTCAGTCCACATTTATGCTTGAAATGCTAGAAACGGCCCATATACTAAATAATGCAACTCAAAATTCATTGATAATCTTAGACGAAGTAGGTAGAGGGACAAGTACGTTTGACGGATTATCATTAGCTTGGGCAATTGCTGAACACATTGGAAAGGTTATTAAAAGTAAGACACTTTTTGCTACTCATTATCATCAGCTGAGTGAGCTACAAAAATTCTCATCGAGGGTAAAAAACTTTCATCAGACTGCAAAAGAAAGAAATGGAAAACTAATTTTACTTTACAAAATTGAAGAAGGATCAACTGATTCTTCCTTTGGTATTAGCGTTGGGAAAATGGCTGGTATACCAAAACAGGTTATTCACCAAGCTCAGAAAAAGTTATTGGAACTTGAATCATCAGATATGGAAATAGGTGGACTACCTCAAAAAGAAACACCTAAAGCTCAAGTGAAACAACTTTCACTTGCGGAAGCGCTTTCAAAAAACGTTAATCAACAGCAAGCAGAACAACAACTGAAAAATTTAAAACTTGAGATATTAGCGTTCCTAAAGAATTATTTGGATATAGATATTAATCATAAAACACCGGTTGAAGCACTTCAACAGTTAGGACAGCTAATTGACGATATGAAAGATTTCGAAAAAATAGTTAGGAAGAAATAAGTGGATGAATAACATTCAATTACTAGATCCATTAACGGTTAGCAAAATTGCTGCAGGCGAAGTGATTGAAAGACCTGCTTCTGTTGTTAAAGAACTTCTAGAAAATTCTATAGATGTAGCAGCTACAGAGATTCATGTCAAAATTAAAAATGGAGGGAAGGATTTAATTGAAGTGAGGGATAACGGAGGAGGAATAACACCAAAAAGTCTCCCTCTATCGATTAAACGTCATACTACTAGTAAAATTCAATCTGAAAAGGATCTTAATAAAATTTCTACAATGGGATTTAGAGGAGAAGCCTTATATTCCATTGCCTCTGTATCTAGGTTTTATATTACTAGTAGAACTTCAGATGATGAACTAGCAACTAAAATAACTGTTGAAGGGGATGTTAATAAGTATCAGATTTCCGAGGAGGTGATGGCTAGGCCAGGAACAATAATTCGTGTCCAAGATCTGTTTTTCAATTATAATGTAAGAAGAAAATTCCTAAAAAAAGCTTCTATTGAACAATCTCACATTTACAATATCATTGCTCAATATGCAATAGCTCATCCTGAAATCTCATTCACATACATTATTGATAATAAAACAGAATTCAAAACAATTAAAGATAATAACCACATTTCAGCTATCAAAGAAAGCTTTGGACGTGATTTGGCTGATGCACTTTTTGACATAGGGATATTTCAACAAGGCCAGATAGAGATACAAGGATACCTTAGTAAATCTGGTCACCATAAAAGGAATCGTAAGTTTCAATATTTTTATCTGAATGGAAGAAGGATTTTTTCTGATATCATCCAATCATCTTTAGAAGAGGGATACGGTAAGTATTTAATGAAGGGAGAATTTCCTATTGCTTTTATATTCATTGAAATGAACCCAAGCGATTTTGATGTAAATATTCATCCTCAAAAGAGGGAGGTTTTGTTTTATGATGAAAAGAGTTTGCGTACAGCTATTAGTTCTTCTGTTTCACATTCCCTCAAAGCTCAGAATATCGTCCCTCAATTTACTCAAAAGTCAAAGAGTGAAAAACAACACACTTTAGAATCTCTAGATAAATCTATCACAATTCCTAAGATTAATTCTAGTATAGAAAGTTATCCTAGAAATGATGGATCATCCATAAAGGTTCATCGTGCTATTGAACAATCAGAATTACCTATTACCTCTACTAAAAAGCAAAATAAAATTATATTAGCAAAATCTTCTAGCACTGCTAAAATAGATCTTTTTAGATCTGATCTAAGATACTGGGGTCTACTTGGAAAAGAATTTGTACTGTTTGAGGATATATCAACAAAAGATCTAATACTTCTTGATTTTCATGCTGCACATGAACGTATTAACCTAGAAAAGATAACTACTATGTATAAAGTAGGAAAAGTTATTACTCAGACCTTCCTTAAACCATTTAAATTTCCTATAACCCCAGAACTGTTAGCTGTTATTAAAGAATCGATTAACCAATTAAATAATCTCGGGATTGATTTGAGAATCCCAAAAAATAGCTTTAAAACAATAGAAGTGCATGCTATACCAAAAATAATTATGAAAACAGATATGAAGCCATTTCTAGAATCCTTATTTGAAGCTCTACCTTCATCAGGGATTCACGAGCAAATTGAAGAGGTTTTATGTCTAATTGCTTGTCATTCATCTCATCGTGGTGGCCAAACAATATCATTTCGTCTTGCAAAAACGATTCTGTCTGATCTTGAAAAAACAGAAAATCCTACTATCTGTGCTCATGGTCGTCCAACATATATCAGGATACTATATCAGGACTTGTTGAAACAAGTTCGTAGAATTTGAAAATTTAGCTATCAATTAACTAGTGAAGTTAGGTTAAAAGTCTATATTCACCAATCTACGAAAAATCCTAACGAATTCACTTTGTAACTTGCGTGACCAATATAGTTATCCTTTTTGAATAAGCTAACTCCAATAGAATTACTTTTATCCTCTTTTTCAAAGAAGAAATGCCAATCCAAATAATAAGAAGTTAAATTTTGTGAAAAGGCCGTATTTGATTACGAAAGCTTCGTGCTTGATTTGTTAAAACTACAGGAAATTCAATTGTTTTTGATATATTTTTAACTTGAGCGAGAATATAAGAATTAAGATAAAAATTAGATTTATCCTCAAGACTTGTGTGTCTAAAAATATCATCAATTAATAAAACTGAATGGCGATCGAAAATTTTAATACTTAGATCATCTAATAATCTCACTTCTTCTTCTAATGAAGTAGGATGAAAAACAATCATTTTTTTTAGTAGATGTCTTATAGATTTAAGTCGAATAATTGGGAAATTACCTCCCGTATCAATTAAGTAAATATGTTCACATCCTTCCTCCAGCTTTTTCTGAATAATTTGGGCTAGAAACGTTGTTTTATATGTCCCAGGTAAACCATAAAGGTGTATAGCCAAATTTTTCTCATTGAAAAGAGTATTTAATGGTTTATTCATCGAATGGACTTTTTGTTTCTGAGATTATTAAAACATATTAGTATCTTCTTTTGAAGTAGTTAATTAACAAATAGAAAACACAATAAATCCATAGAGAGAAAATAAAATACCATTCCTTAACCGAATTTACTAATGAACAAATTAGGGGTATCCTTAAGTGCATATCGCTGTTCAAACTGATGATATTCGATTTTATCATAAATTATTGAATATTTTGGAAGGATCACAGTTGAAAGTGAATTTTTTCACCTTGAATCAATCTATTTCTCTACAAAAATTCGATCTCATTATTACAACTTCTAATGAAACAACAAATTTCAATGATTCTAAAGTTCTTGAGCTTCAATATAACCAATTAAATGAAGCTATCATTCCAAAAATAGTTGGTATCATCGCTAGAAAGAACACTCCTAAATTTAAAACACTAATCATTGGAGTTGATCCTGGTAAAACCATTGGTCTTGCAGCAATCTGTGATGGAATGTTACTAAGTGCGGAAACAAGCCGATTAGATAAATTAATCATAAAAATACAGAATTATTTACTGATTTTTCCAAGTGAATCTATTGTAATCCGAGTTGGAGATCAACCAATTTCAGTTTCGCAGGTGATTATCAATAAGCTTTTCGATGTATATGGAGAAATCGGAAAAATCGCAATAGAAGTTGTTAAAGAAGCCTATAGTAGCCCGAAAAACCCCGTAATACCTTCAACACTAGGTTCTGATGAAGTAGCTGCATTCACAATAGCACAGCGTGAAGGAAAAACAACAAATCATATGGTAAGAAATGAAATTCCAATGGGAAGAATAAAAGAAATCCAAAGATGGAGTCGTGATTTATCAGAAAACCGCATTTCTTTAGACCTAAAACTCGCAAAATCAGTAGCTTTGGGTAAAATTACATTAGAAAAAGCAATCAAACAAAAAGAAAAACAAATTGAGGCAAGAAAGAATGACTGAAGAACGAGGACTCTTCCTCGGAAGATTTAACCCTTTCCATTTGGGTCACCTTATGGGGATTAAGGAAATTCTAGAACAGGAAAAGGAATTAATAATCGCAATAGGTACAACACAGCAATCACACAGTTTTGAAAATCCTTTTACTGCCGGGGAAAGAGTATTGATGATTCATGCAGCAATGAAAGAAGCGAATATATCCCTAGATCGTATTTATATTGTTACAATTCCTGATATATTTCGGAATTCAGTCTGGGTAAGTCACTTGTGTAGTTATTGTCCTCCATTCACCCATGTCTACACAAATAATAGTCTCACTAAACGACTATTTACTGAAGAAGGGTTTGAAGTCCGTTCTACAGGCCCGTTTAACCGTGATGACTTCAAAGGATCCCAAATTCGTGAACTTATGATTAACGGAAAGAAGTGGCAGGCAATGGTTCCAAAAGCGGTATTAAAAGTTATAAAATCAATTGATGGATTAAACCGTTTAAAGGAAATAAATCGCGATACTGATTGATAAATAGAAATAGATCTCGCCTAGAAGCAGAGTAAATGATGAAGTTTTATCCATGCCGTCTGTAAATCCTTTCAGATCGATCATCCCTGTTCCAAGGGCGGAAAAATTGTATGAAATGGCACGTACTAATGTTATGAAGACCTCCGTTCGTGGGACTTCTGAAAGTGTTCCCCCATTACAAAGAATTAGAAAGAAAGAAGCAACTCGGATTGAACTTCTTTCCAAAGAGTTAAGGAATCGATTATTTAGGATTGTAGAAGAATTTCCACGTTTGGATCCTGAAGTTATAACCGGTTTCTATGTGGAAATATTAGACCTCAGTTTTAGTGTTGATAAAATACGAAAAACACTAGGTTCCTTTTCTGGATCGGCTAATGTTATTTGGAAAATTAAACGGGAATATCTTGGGAATGTATGGCATGTAAGATCGATACTGGAGGCAAAAAGATTAAGAAGATCAGCTTTTGGCCGTATGAAATCAGTTGTGATGAAATTAGATAACAGATTAGAGTTTATTGAAATGGTCAGATCCCGTATGCGTGGAATGCCAGGAATTGATTTAGATCAACCGACACTCTGTATTGCGGGGTATCCTAATGTAGGAAAAAGTTCTCTTGTTAATGCTGTGACATCTGCGACCCCTGAAATAGGTAGCTATCCTTTTACTACTAAAAATGTCACTTTCGGCCATTTAGAAATTCCTATTTATGCATCTAGCACTGCAAAACAAGCTTTGACTCATCTATCATGTCAGATTGTAGATACTCCTGGTATTTTGGATCGTTCATTAGAAAAACGAAATGAAATAGAATTAAGAGCAATAGCCGCTATAAAGACTTTAGCTAATGCAATCGTGTTTATATTTGATTATACTCAATCTGATGCGCTTGATGCGCAAAAAAATTTGTTAAACCAAATATCTCAAAATTTTCCTGACATTCCTCTCCTATTAATATGTGGAAAAGCAGATTTACTAGATGAAACTCAAAAAACAGAGTTAGAATCATTTTGGCAACAAAACCTAAGTCAACACAAATTTAATCTAATATCTATGAATTTAAAACACGAAGTTTTCGATTTAATTGTAGAATTTTTTGAAAAAAATCGAGTTAGAATTGTAAATCTCGCTAAGCAAAGAAAACCAGTTATAGAAGAAGCAGGATGAGGAATGTTGCATATTGCAATTTGTTTTGGATATTTACCAATGGTAGAATATACTGGTTTTAGTAAACAGTTACATGATAAAAAAAATCTTTATACAATTATTGTTGAAACGCTTAAAAAGGCCCGCTTGATTAATAATGAGACTAATGTAAACATCCAGCTTGCTAGTCGAACAGATCGAGGCGTAGGGGCAATTTATCAAGTTATTTCGTTATTTACAGACCATAATCCTATTGTAGCAGAGATAAATTCATATTTACCTAATTCGATAAGAGCTTTAGGCTATACTGAAGTTTCAAAAGATTTTAATCCACGAAAGGACGCATTGCTAAGAACATACTCATATTTTCTATCTACACATGAAGAGCTCGATCTTTTTACTATTAGATCATCTTTAGATTTATTAGTTGGAAAGCACGATTTTCAGAATTTTGCTAAAAATGATCCTAAAAAAGAGGTAAATACAATCAAAAATGTCGAATTGGCAAAAATTTTTCCATTAAATAATAATACATACCACTTTCGAATTGCATCCAAATCTTTTCTTTGGCAACAGATCCGGAGAATTATTGGCCATTTAATTGATATATCTGAAGGCAAATATGACAGTCAATATACTCTGAAACTATTAAAAAATGATTCTATCATTACCAAACCTTCTCCTGTTCCACCCCAATATTTAATTTTAGAAAAAATACATTATAAGAGTGTTAAATTTAACTATGACCAAAAAAGTCTCAAGCAGTTTCGCCAAATGTTGATGGAACAACTTATACAAACTAGATCTAATAGTGGGTTATATTCCTTCTTAATGAACTATTTTACCGACTTAAAAAAAGAATAGAAATAGTAGATCTGTTAGAAATTCATGCTGATACGCTAATTCTAGGAGCTCTCTTCTGATGGATTGATTCAAATTGAGAGCTATTACGAATAAACAAAGGGCCATTGTAATTGAGGTATTTGATGATAATATTCAATTTTTCTATTTTAAAAGATTCTTGATTCATTTTACTTCCCAAATTCGCCTAATTTGAAACAGAAGGAGATTATTAGTTCAATACTTCAAATCCTTCTGTGTTAATTCTAAGCTTATTATTATAAAAAGCCAAACGGTGTATAATCCAGAAAATGATAGTATTGATTTCATTACAATGTTATAGGAATCCTTGGGATATGTAATGATTCCGACAATAACTAGGATGTATATAAAAAAGTGAAAAGATGAAAAGAATGATAGAAATATGGCTATTTATTGTTATACGGCAAATCCGAACTTTTCTTTAACATACCATTTATTTTTACTAATAAAATTTCCAATTTCAATCATTGAATCGCTAAGTGTTGCTTTAGGTTGAAATCCAACCGATTTTAATTTTGAATCGTCAATCCAAATGTCTTGTCCTAGTTTATCGAATAAAATCGGGATAAGCAATGATTTTTCATTAGCTTTTTTGAATATTCGAATTAGACGAGCTAAATAATACATTGGTTTGAACATAAAAAGCGGAATAGAAATAATTTTAATCCTGTTTTTCCCTAAAGCATAACCCAATTCATGAACTACTTCCTGAAGTTGTGCGGTGTAACTTACAACATTGAAAGTATCTCCATTCCCTTTCGACAAATCCATAAAAAAGGAAATTGCAGCTGTTACATCTTTAACGTCAACCAAACTAAGTTTATCTTTCCCCCCTTTGGGTAGAGGGACAAAACGACCAAAAAACATCCGTGCAAACATATCCGTGGTCGTACCTGATCCCCCAGAAATTCCGCTAGGCCGAAGAATTGTAATCAATTTTTCAGGATTCTTTTTTCGATATTCTAAAATTAAATCTTCACTTAGAGCTTTTGATAACTCATATCCTTTTCTCTGATTAAGATCGATTGATTGCTCTTCAATAACTCCACAACCATTTGAACCTGAAATTTGGCCATAAACAGCCACTGAGGAAATATGAATCAATTTTTTCAAGTTATGTTTATGAAATGCGTTTAGAATCCTCCTTGTTCCATTTACATTTACATCGTAAATAAGTTCATAGGGTTGCCAAAAATTGAAAATAGCTCCACAATGAATGAGAATAGAATCTTTAGGATCTGGTACACTACTGAACATAAAAACGTCATTCTCATTTTTTAAATCGCCCAAAAATATGTCTATTTTTTTTTCTTTGCACCAGTTTAGAAATAAATCTCGATTAGGGTCACCGTTCTTGTCTCTAATAAGTAATCGAATTTTATAAGGGGAATCACCATAAAATTTTTCATTAACAAGATATTGTACTAGATTTTGTCCTACTAGTCCAGTAGCACCTGTTATTAATGTCGTCAACTTAAGACCTCTTCTTGTTTTATTAATTACCAAAAATTCAAGGATATTATGTAAACCTGGGAAGATTAGTCAGGTTAAATAGAGTTGAAGTACACTTCCATTTAATAGATAAAAGAACCCAATTATTTTCATCATTCTTAGGAAAGAATCTCTAAAAGCAAAATAGAAAACACACTCAATCTAAAATGAAAAATTAATAGAGGAACAGGATAGAAAAAAAGGAAAAAAGGAAAAAAGGAAATAAATACAGCTACTACGTTCCAACACGCCAGCTTGAGAGGTATTTTTCCTGTTCTTGAGTTAAAATATCAAGCTCTATTCCCATTGCTTTACACTTCAAATAAGCAACATTGGTATCAATCTCTTCTGGAATTTGAACTACTTTGCTACCAAGATCTGATAATTCTTTTTTATGTTTAACAATATATTCAGTCGCTAAAGCTTGCAAAGCAAAACTGAGATCCATAATTTCGCAGGGATGTCCTTCAGCTGCCGCTAAATTGATTAATCGCCCCTCTCCGAGCAGATTTATCTTTCGTCCATCTTTCATGATGAATTGTTCAACAAATGTGCGTATTTGTATTTTATCAGTAGCTAGCTGCTCTAAATCAGGAATATTGATCTCAACATTAAAATGGCCAGTATTGGATACAGTTACTCCATCTTTCATCACTTCAAAGTGTTCTTTGCTAATTACGTGTTTGCATCCAGTTGCTGTAATAATAATATCAGCTATTTTTGCTGCTTCAATCATTGGCATCACTTCAACTCCATCCATAACTGCTTGAAGTGCTGTATGTGGTTCTATTTCAGTTGCGATAACTCTCCGTGCTCCCATTCCTTTAGCTCGTGTTGCAATACCTCTTCCACATTGTCCATATCCTGCTACTACGAATACTTTTGATGCAATTAAATCTGCAGTTGCTCGTAAAATACCGTCAATACTTGATTGGCCTGTTCCGTATACATTATCGAACATATTTTTACAGGGAGAAGAATTAGTTGCCATGATTGGATATAAAAGGGCACCATCATCAGCCATTGCTTGAAGGCGGATGATCCCAGTGGTCGTTTCTTCAGCTCCAGCCCATACTTCATCAATCATATCTGAATCTTCTCCAAGGACTTCTCTTACAATCTCTATTTCTTCGTCTGTCTCTCCTCGCTTGAGTTTATGGAGAATAGATACCACATCGGCTCCATCATCTATTGTGATTTGTGGCCGAGATTTGATGACGTGTCCAATTGCCCGGTAATATCCTTCTGAATCCATAAATTTCCCACCAAAAACATGTACACCTTTGGAAACTAATGCTGCCGTAATATCATCCTGGGTTGACAATGGATTTGACGCGCACAAATAAATTTCAGCTCCACCAGCAAGCCATGCTTCACATAATTGCGATGTTTCTTTTGTCACATGAAGACAAGCACCAATTCGTACACCTTTGAGGGTTTTTTCTTTAGCAAATCGCTCTTTAATAAGTTGTAATACGGGCATTCTACTAGCTGCCCATTCCATCGTTTTTAATCCTTCATTTTTCAGTGAAAGATCTTTGATTTCGTAATTTTCACCTTTTACTGTTTGGATTGTCATTAAAATACCTCTTTAATACAAAAAAGTAATTAATACTCTCTAATTAGCCATTCACTTCCAAAGGATAATAGCTCTTTCTAAGGAAAAAGCTATTAAAATAACAAAAAAGTATTCTATTTATCTAGTAATAATACATAATTGTTGATACACTTTGGTAAAATTGAGTTTAGAAGAGATTACAAAAAAAACAATATCCGCATTAAGTTCTAGACCAACGTCTTCAATACAAGGAATCGCGAAAGATATTGGTCTTTCTCAAAGGTGGTTTAAGAAAGAAATCCTAAAAATGAAAAAACAGGGTACTATAAAATCGTGGCAGCTTATTTTGAATCCTCGGTTACTTCAACAGCAGATATTCTTCTTTCTACTAAAAACTAATCCTAATGAACCTCGGGTTATAAAAGAATTATTGACTCATTATGATAAGGATTCATTAAGCACGATAGAAGGAATTACGGGTGAATATTCATTAATTGGGCGATTTCAAGTACCAAATGCAACTGATTTTTTAGATTCATTAGATCATCTGTATGAGCTCATTGGTGGAACAGGTTTTCAAAAATATCAAATTATTGAGGTGATTCAAGTTCATAAAGAACATGGTATTTCTATACCAGAAAAAGAATATACTCTTAAACCTCATGAATTGGAAAGATTACATTTAATTAACAAACTTGGAGAAAAATTTAATTTACCTCCTTCTACCTATGAGATAGCTGAAGAAATAAATGTTTCTCAGCCAACAGTGTATCGTCAGTTGAAAAAATGGAGGGATAGAAATATAATTCTAGGTTATTCAGTAGGAACATCTTACTGGAGCGAAAATTATATACACTCCTATATTCAGATTAAAGCACCCCTTGGAAAATATGAATCAGCTGTTGAATATTGTATAAATGATAAAAGAGTAATTGAAATTTATCGAACGAATCAAGAGTACTCCCTTTTAATAAAAACACGTCATCCAACTTTGGAAGATTTAAATCAATTTTTAAATTCTTTTTATAAGTATGCGACGTTAACTGACACAATAACGAGAATTGTGCTGGATTATATTCGATATTATTGATTTATTGGAGGTTTAGGTTATTTTTCTCTTCTTTTCGGTTTGCTTCAAATAATAAGGACCAAAAACAGTATATAACATAGCTATGAAGATTACTCCTAAGAGAGTTAGGGTAGATGGGAATAATACAAAAATAACTACAACAATTCCAGTCACACCAATCGCTATCAGATCAACTTTCATTTGACGTTTTGGATTCGGATAGTTTATAGAGGAAAGCATTAAAAATCCTATAATCACAGTAATCATTGTTAATGGAAATCCATTAGGCCAAAAAAACCATTCAACTTCGCTAGATTGAGCTAATAAAGCACTAGATCCCACAAGTAAAGCTGCTGCTGCTGAAGGAAATCCTTCAAAATGTGTAGCAGTAGGACGAAAAGTAAATCGAACAAGACGAGCCCAACCACATAGAGTATAAATTCCTGCAATTCCTAAACTTAAGAAAGCAGCGATATTTGAATTGTTATTCCCAAGAGTAGGGGCATTCAGCACCATAATACCTGGAAGAATAGCAAATGTAATAGTATCACCGATAGAATCTAAATATTCTCCCAAATTTGATTTAGTAGTAGACATTTTGGCGATCTTACCATCTAAAAAATCAAATATCGTTCCAAATACTAGTAATTGCAGAGGGAGATAAAAAAAGTCCATTGAATAACTTATAGAAACAATTATTCCAATAAATCCACAAAAGAAATTCAAGAAAGTGAGAAGAAAAGCAATTATCCTATATCTATCAAATGACGTCAAAAAATTCACCTGAAATTATTTTGTTATACATTTTCTTTCAATTTAGCTAATGGAGTTTTACCTCCGATACTTTCATCCTTTTCATTTACCAGTATATCAAATTTATCAGGTGGAAATTGAATATCAGTTTCACTACCATAATAAATCATGCCTAGACGATCCCCTTGTTGAATTTTATCATTTTCTTCAAAATAACAAACACATTTTCTAGCTAATATACCTACTATCTGTGTTACAACGAATTTTCCTACTGAATTTTCAATAAGGATGATTTGTCTACTGTTTTCGGTTGTTCCACGAGAGAGAAATAGAAAGAAAGGCCAATTCTTACCTTTTTTAAATTCAATATTAATAATATTGCCTGAAACTGGGATTCTTGTTACATGGACATTAAGTATATTCATCCGGATCCGTATAATACCTCGATCTCTATCTATTTGGTAGATCTTTCCATCTGCAGGAGCGAGAATTAAATCTGAGTTGATATCAATCTTGCGATCAGGATCACGAAAGAAATATAGATGGACACTTAAAGCAACAAGAATAACAAAAAAGGTAAAAAAAAGAATTGGGAATTTCAAGCTGTAAAATAAAATAACTGCGAGGAGTGTGAATAAACCTAAGGTTACTTTTTCATGTCCTTGAGCTAAAGAAGCCATTTAGTTACTCGATCCTTAACTTTGATCTCTGAAATTTTAGGTTACTACTAAAGATTGTTACTTAATTTCTTATTTCTCTAACTATAAAGCATGATTGGAAATTCATGTCATAAATTAGTGGAAGATATCTATTATCCTTATCGCACTAGTTTAAGAATATGAG
>JAUUVJ010000429.1 GCA_030589605.1 Candidatus Hodarchaeota archaeon
CAAGGTTCAATTCCAACCGTATGGACTCCAGAGTCATTATCAGATGAATTACTGTTCAGTGTTTCTCTTCGAGGAATGTCTGTCTTTAGTAATAGACCTGATCGTATTTCTTATTCGAATATGTTCGCAACCATTCCTTTTCCCGAATATGAGGTAGTATCGATCAGTACTGTACTATACGAAACTTCAGAAAACACTAGCAATGGATTTGGCATCAATTTAGTTACATTATTAATTCCTCAGGTTTTGATGGAATCAGCATGGATAGATTTACGTCAAATTCAAGCGATTTTTCAACAATATTTTGATTCTTACAATGGTGAACCAATATCTAATAAAAATCAAATACTTGAAGAAATTGCAAATTCAGCAGATGCAATTCTTCAAAGAAAAATTGAAGTGATAGCCGAGGGGGAAAAAATACGTAACCATTTTTCCAATTATTTGAACTCATATTTATTCACTTCTATGAATTCTGATGAACGACATATCATTCAAATGAGAGTTGAAACTTTAATTATCTTGCTAGATCGTGTACTTGAAGCTGGGAATCTTGATAAGATACAAAAAGCTCTTGAAAAAATGAGTTTCATTCTAGAACAAGAATTAAGTGATGAAATCATTGCTATTTACCAAAATTCTCTTACTAAATTGATAAATTTCTAGAATATTTAATGATCTAAAACTACTTAATGAGAACTTTATTCATCTCAGAATTCTTTATTTTGATTTTACTTCATCAAAATCTAGTAGTACTTTTTAGTAGTACTTTCTTAGGTTCTAATCGAAGTCTTAACTCTGCTAAATTTCGAGATAGTCTTATAACATCCCTTTTCAACCTTTTATAACTCCTAGCCCTTAAGGAATTAAAAAAGTGTTAATTATAATGTGTACTTAGAAAAGTAAAAGAAAAAAAAAGAAAAGTGGGGAGAGCTTAGATAGCTCGTTTGATAACGGTTGGGCCTTGTTCTTGGTATTCTTTTCTGGAAACCCATAATCTTTGGAAGGTTTTCAAAGAAGAAAGAATAGAACCACCAATCCAAACTGAATAACGTCTCTCAGGAGGAGCAACGATACGAATTTCAATGTTTTCAGGTACTAATTCAGTTAACTCTTTGTGGAGTCGTTCTTTAAGACCTGGGAACATGGTAGAGCCTCCAGATAAGACAATATTCTGGTAGAGTTCTTTTCGTAAGTCAATATCACACAATTGAACTGAGTTGTAAATAGATTCATCTAAAGGTGTTTCTTCTTTTCCAATTGCGCTTGGATTGAAGAATGCTTCAGGAGCTAAGAATCGTTCAGGTCCAATGGTGAGGGTTTCTCCATCGGGTAGTGTATATTGCTTTTCCATTCCAGAAACTTTCTCTGCTAGTTTCAATTCCTTCTCAGGATCTAGTGCAACATAACAAAGACGTTCTTTAATATCACGAACAATTTCTTTCTCTGCGGAAGAAGTAAGTGCTTTTCCACGAGTTCGCAATAATCTTCGGAGATATTCAGTAATATCTCGGCCAGCAATATCAATACGACTAATTGCGTGAGAGATAGCGAAGCCTTCGTAAATAGGAACGATGTGTATAACACCGTCACCTGCATCTATAACTAGACCAGTTGTACGACCAGATGCATATAGTGAAAGAACTGCTTGCATAGAGACATACATTGCTGGAACGTTGAATGTTTCAAACAATATTTCTGCAAACTTTTCACGATTGCTACTTGGATTTAGAGGTGCTTCTGTTAAAAGAATAGGATGTTCACTTGGGTTAACACGAAGATCGTTGTGGAATGTGTAATGCCAGATTTTTTCCATGGCGTCCCAATCAGTAACCATACCATGTACAATAGGGTAGATTAATTTGAGTACACCACGTAGGTTCATAGCTTCTTCTCCTACATAGTATTCTCGGACATAATGGTCTACATCTGACATAATACTTTGGTACTTGGGGTACCCAATTAAAGTGGGGAAGACAGATCGAGGTTGGTCTTCGCCAGCATAACCATTCTTACTTAAACCAGTTCCATTATCAATTACAAGGGGTTTTCCAGTAATTCCTTCTGCTACGGACATTTTTATCACTCTGAAAATATTTTTATTTTTTAGCTATACAAAATAATTAGTACATCTTAGGAATTGCTTTTTCCTTCACTTTTATTTATAAATGTGTCAGATATCGTTTCACTCATTTTGGCGAAACAATATATGAGAGGTTTGTACAGCCTGATTGTGTTTGGTTAATTTGTTTGTTACATTATAAAGGTTACCTTTTCTTTTTTCATCCTGTTTAATTCTCATTTAATCGATTTTACAGCAGAGATTCTTATCAAAAAAATCCGATAAAAAAAGGGAAGGAAGATCTTGATCACTGAAAGGGCTTCAAATTAAGAAATATAAGTCATCATTAGTCTGATTGCATTTTAGATGAAAGATCGAGCTCAAAAATTATGGATTATACTATAATTTTCGATCATTCAACTAGTTTATCTTTTCTACATGCTTCGAGGATGTTTGGTTCTTTATTTCTAAAACAAAATGAAATTTCTATTTCGATTCTGAAAGTATGGATTATTAATTAGCTAATGATGTTTTTCAGAATCAATAGTTTACTAGTAGACAAAAAAAATACAAACATATAAAAAATTAGTCATAAAATATGTGTTTAACTAACTTTAAATGGAATATTTAATATTTAATATCTTAGTTTTAGTAAAAATGATTTATTTCTATGTGAGGTTATTTTATTGAGTAAAGAACCAGTAAAGTCAGGTAGATATACCTTCGATTTATCAGATGGATTACAAATAGAAGATTTCTTAGCAGTTTTTGTTGCAATTTGGACTTTCATCAAATTGATCTTCAAATTAATCTTCTATCCTTATGTATGGATTCTCCGTATGTTTGGACGCTCAATTCGATTCGTTCGAACAAAAGATGCGGCTGAAAAACCTTTGAATGAAGACGAACGAGCCTTTATGGAAAGCATTCCTACTTTTTTTGTATTACTGGGTTTTTTCCTAGGGCTATTACTTGGAATAGTTGTCGCTATCGGCGCTAGTGAAAAAATTAATGCATTCTTTGAATCATTAAGTCTAGATGTTATTGTTAACAGTATTATATGGTGGCTAATGGTAATTGTAGAAATCTTTCTAACAATTATAGGACTTGGTACTCACCAAATCGACTTCCTTTTTTGGAACGCTG
>JAUUVJ010000144.1 GCA_030589605.1 Candidatus Hodarchaeota archaeon
CCTAATCAAAGTACTAGAAGAACGGAAGCAGAGTATGTTAATATGCTTAGATGAAATAGATTATCTTATCTCACATACAAAAGAACAGGATGTGCTATATTCATTGATCAGGTATTATGAAAGGCAAGATAATGATGAGAATGTTCAAATCTCACTGATTCTGGTTACTAGAAACCCCATTTTTCATAACCTCTTAGATCAAGCTCTTAAATCATCTTTATCACAAAAAACTATTATCTTTGAATCCTATCGTAAGGATCAATTATTCGATATTATTCTAAATCGGGCCCAGCATGGATTATTTGACAATTCTTTTTCAGAAAAAATTCTCAAAACAATAGCCGCTATTGCCTATGAAAATGGAGATGCTCGCTATGCAATTGAACTCTTATGGCGTTCGGCTAAAATAGCAGAACAACAAAAAAATACTCAAAAAATCGAATTTGAACATGTAAAAAAAGCTCAAGTTAGTATCTTCCCGATAAAACAATCAATGATAACAGAACTTTCCCCTCAATTGAAAAATGTCCTCTATGCGTTAGCTTCATTACTTCATTTTGATAAAAGTCGTGCAACTGTTACCACAAATGAAGTACGAGAAAAATATGAAGAAATATGCCAAAATTCAAATATGGAACCCAGAAAACAAACCAGATTTTGGTCATATCTTCAAGAACTTTCTAAACATGGTTTAATCAAATTACAGGTAAAGAATCATCATCAAAATGGAAAATCATCAGGGAGAATAACTTCAATCGGAATTCCAGACTTTCCAATCAGTGATTTGCTACTTCTACTAGAATAGATTCATCTAATCACTCTGAAACTATTTGTAATGGATCACCAGAATTGGAAGTTTCATGTAAAGTCTGAAATATTTTTTCATTGTTTTTGTCGAAAAAAGTGATTTTGTTTGAGAGAATTAAAATAAATACAATCATTGGAAAGAACTGGGCTGAAATCCCAGAAATGACTAGAAGAGCTAATAAACTAGAAACAACTAATCGGGTGTATAAATCTGAAAGATAAAAAGCAACTAAAAGAATGAACATAAAACCTAAAAGCGTAAAAACCCCTATAATGGATTCTAATTGTAAGAATAAAACAAGTTCGGAAATAAGTGAACCACCTAAAGACCCATCTGCAATTCTCTCCTCAGAATTATAGAAAAAGACTGTTGAGTTTAGAACCTCCATTATTCCGAATGGAAGAAGAAAAAGTAGACTCAAACAGCCGAAAATTGCTGATTTCACACAGCTTTCAACTATCTCTTTCTTCCGAACATATTCAACTATATAAGCCATAATGAAAATACCTGCAAAGTATTTTGCTAGCATACTTAAGGTCCAGAAGGTGATTGTTAGATTTGTTTGCTCTTTTTTTTGAAAATACCAACCTGCAAAAAATAATGTTTGTGCTAAACATACATTATTCCAAATAAGTATAGTAAAGAATGCTAAGGTTAAAGCAAAAGCTCTCTTTTTTTCCGATTGAAGAATATAACGAATTAGGTAAATAGATATGCTAAAAAATAACAAATTTGACAGCAAGATACCCATGGCATTGAAACCAGGAAGGAATTCAGGAACTTCTGATCCTACTAGCAGAGATGAGATAAAATTCATACTTCCAAGAAGAAGGGAATATGTAAGTAAATCGACTGGTAAATATGCATAAGTTGACGGACGAAAATCATGAGGTACATTAGGTACGGCATGTCGAACAACATTTTCAGTATACGGATTGATCCCATTCCATAAAGCTGTCGCACCATCGATAACTCCAAGAGTAATATCCCCTGTAAAAGCTAGGTCTCTAAAAACAAAAAATAGTAGAGCAGATAATACAATAATATAATATACCACTGAAAAGGAGAGATTTAGATGATGTTTAGATAGTGCAAACCACACTCCAAAAATTATTGCGATATTATACGCAAGCACTCCAATCCAATAACTATGATCTAAAATACTAAAATCATTCATGATCAAAGCAATTAGTATAAAGAGAAACATTGGTATAGAAATTAACCCTCCAACCAAAAGTTCAATTTTATACTGTTTTAATATCCTCTGTACTCGAGAAACGCGTTTCTCAGACATTTATTTCCATCCAAATTTGATGAGAAGAAGGAATCAACAATATAACGCATTTAAAGATCTAGAAAATAAAATTTCCTACGGAGTTTTCAAAAATTAATACAAAAGGTCTATACCTCAGTAAGATTTAATTCTCTGAATTATCAGTTTAATTTGTATAAAAATGCACTAAATCAGAAATACATGAAAAAAATCCAATATAAAGAAAAAGAAAAAAGGGGGGGAAACGAACTAACGTCGTTTCTTTTTATAGACGATAGGCAGTAGAACTAGGGTACCTATTGTTAAGAAAGCCTCAAATCCTGGAGCTAATACAGGCTCAGTAGTAGTAGTAGTTGTTGTTTTTAGTGGTTCTGGCCATGGTACTGAGGTGTAATTCAGATAAAGGCTAGTATATAACATTACTCTATCTAATGAACCACCAGTTTCCCAAGTGTACTCATGTTGACTACCATATTGCACATGCATGTAATCGGTTTTTTTGAGCTCTGTATTATTTTCAATGGCACTGATATCTAGATTCTCTAAAGATTTCGAACCTACATAACCCAATCCTTCAAATTCATCGATCCAAAGGAATTCAAGGTTTACATTATTGATCGTTAATGCGTCACCTAGGGTTATTCCAGTTACATCTAATTGTTGAGCTTCTATAAATTCAATAAATGCTGGGTCTTCGACAACAGCTTCAAGTTGGTCCATAACACCTTCTAAGAAAACGTACATTCCACCAGTAACATCCCAATCGGGAGTACGAATTGGCATCGGAATAACAGAGCTAATACCGCTCATATCTATACTAAAACCTGTTTGTGAACCCATACCTCCTGTCATCATAATTGGCAACATGTAAATATTAGTCGTAGGCATGTAGGATGTGTACGAGGTTCCAGGCATTCCTTTGATCAGATAAACGGCATAATAGTTTTCGCCGCCAAAATATCCTTCAAATGTAAATGTGCCGTTAGGACCACTAGCCCACAAATCTGTACCACCCGCTACATTATCAACATATACGGGTACGTCATTGTAAATTACTGATCCAAGCATGTTGTTAAAATGTTCTTCGAAAGTTGTTGTGTTTTTATTCCAGCTAGTTTCCCACAAGGTTTGATTGAAAATCCAAACTTCCTCAACTCCATCCATATCCATGTTATAATTTAGCTGAAGATGAGAAGTATTGAATACATCATGAGTTCCATTCCATCCTAGGTAATTTGTGTATAGGTAACCGTTTCCTTGCATCCATTCAGTTGTATTCTGATAAACTGCTGCATCAAATAGGTTGATAGCCCAACTTTGGGTACTTTCACCCTGACCACCGGATAGTTGGTCGATTGAGGTATAGTACGATTCAATTGGATTTGCTTGAGCCCCTATACCATTAACTGTGCCATCGCTAAACAGAGTACTAAAACGATCCTCGAAAAACTTACCAAGATCAAATATATAGCCATTAATATGATAGTATAAACCATCCATCGAATCTATAGTGTAATTCAGCAAATGAATACCATCAAGCTCATTATTTATCGGATCTAGAATTGATGTTAACATTGAGGTTATAGCTGTTTCAAATGTATCATTCTCTAAATCGAGAGTAATTTGAACATCGATATCTAAATTGTATTGACCACTATCACCAATATCAATAGGAAGATTATCTTGAGTTTCTGAAATTTGTGCAAATTCAATGTAAAATCGCTCTCCAGCATCAAGAGTACCATTTTGATCTAAATCTCCGAATAATTCAACAGAAAATTCGTCGAGATATCCAGTTGCCTTATTCCAATCAAACCAAGCAGTAACATTTGCAAATACAGTTCCAGAGGTCGAATTACCCCCTTCAAGTTCAAGTTCAAGGGTAACATTAGTGGGATTATTAGCTGTGTTTGCGTTTACATTTAGGTATTCACCAGGACCTACTGGATCTGGGAACATGGCTGTTAAATCGACTTCATTTGTCCAAAATTCATATGCGTTATTCACATCAAGTAGATATATAATACCTGGCATGAAGAATGGGAATGGTAAATTATCATACCCGTAATCCTTTACTAAATCCTGATACTCAAAGAAATCCGAGAAATTGGTAGTAGCAGAAATAGAAGGAAAAGCAGGAATACCCGATCCTTTAACAATGGTAAAATCATCTGGAATTAGATCAATTGGGAAAGGCATTTCTGTAGGTACTTCTGTTAGTTGCCATGCAACTGTTAGATCATTACCTAGTATAAATGAAGGTTGCCAGTCAATCTGAGTTCCTTGATCATTAGTGATTTTAACAAATAAAGTTGAATTCTCTAGAGTACCAGTAAGAGAAATTTCAGGAATTGAAGGATCATCTGTACCACTAGGGTTAAAGAATCCCATATTCATAAATTGATCCAACGGACTTTCCATATCAGTTACGTTATACCGTAAGTTGGTGTTAGTTATTCCTGAGGGTGTACTTGGGGTTGGCTCACCTGTATCCCATACATTGGTTAAAGTTACATTAAACCTCACATCATAAGTTCCTGGCATAGGACCTTCTGACAAAGGGTCTACTTGTGCAACAACTAATACCGGCACACTTCCTAGCAGCAGGATACCAATTGTTACAATTCCAAAAAGTAAATAGTACTTTTTCATTTTTTTAATTCACCTAAATAGGATTTTTGTTCTTTTATATGTGAAAACAGCTTATATTTATTCAAAAAAAGCTATTTCAGAAATAAGCAAAATAGAATCTATGCTTAAGAATCTAAAACAAATTCACCCTTAAAAACAGATCTATATCGATGTTCAGCAGTTCGCCCAAAAACTCTTATTAATAATCTAGTTTTGAAAAATGCTATTTCCTTGTCTATCAAGTAAGGTAAAGAGCAATTAAAACAATAGAAGCTATTGAAAGCAAAGAAAATGATTGAAAATAAAAAATGAATTCAATCAATTTTCTAGTTCTTACATAATCTTACCACTGTAAAACACTATTTGTAATACCTAAGAAATTGATTTATTTACCTTGACTATTCGGATTAACTACGAAAAAAAAGAGATTCAACTAAGCGTAAGAGATCTCTCTTTTATTGGATTACCTAAACAAAGAAGTGCATTTACTACTTTTAAAAGTGCTGAAATCGGCCGCGAAATTCATCAAACGATACAGAATAGGAAAATAAAGGAAAATGTGAATTACAATACTGAATATTTTGTGAAATACACTCATTTTCTTAATAGTTGGGAGGTAATTATTCGTGGAAGAATCGATCTTATTATTAAATCCTCTTCCACTATTATAATAGAAGAAATAAAATCAGGATTTTTCAAAAATTTTAATGGTTCAACGGATGATCCACGTATTGAGGTCTTCAAAATCCAGCTTCAATGTTATGCTTGGATATTAAATCAAATTGAAGAAAAAACCCCTCAACTTTCATTAAATTTAATAATATTCAATAAACTAGATGAAAAAGAATCTAATGTTTCTATTCCTTATCGAAATATGGAGGAATTTGTAAATGAGAGATTATCGATCATTATTAAATCCGAGGAAGATCATCGGGTTCTTCATAATGAAAAAATTCAATCTTTAAACAAAATACGCTTCCCCTTTGAATATCGTCCTTATCAGGAAAAAATCATAGAGAAAATAAACGAAATTATCGCTAATGAATTAAATATCATTTTGGAGGCCCCTAGTGGTCTGGGAAAAACAGTTGTATCTTTATACCCTTTGATTTCCAAGGTAATTATTGAAGATACTAAGGTATTTTTCTTAACAGCAAAAAATACCCAACGATTAATTATTGAGAAAACTCTTAAGATGTTTGAAAAGCAGGGAGTTAATTTTCTAGCTATTGCGCTAAGAGCAAAAGAAAAAATGTGTACAAATACATTTTATTTTTGTCATGAAGATTATTGTCCCTTTTTAAGGAATTATAACCAATATTATCCTGAATCTATACTTGAAAAGTTCATTACTAGACAAGGTGTAATAGATCCATTAGCTATTGAAAAGGAAGCACTGGTTTCAGAGAGTTTTTGTCCATTTGAATTGGCTTTAGATATCGCTTTGAATGCAGACATTATTATTGGAGATTACAATTATGTGTTCCATCCCCGTGTTGCATTACAACGCTTTTTTAGTGAGCCTCGACCAAAAAGATCCAAGTTCTATCTAGTAATTGATGAAGCTCATAATCTAGTAAACAGAAGTCTATCCTACTATTCTCATAACCTTTCACGGAGTCAAATTGTACAACTTAAAAGATCTTTCAAGCAACTTAAACAAAGGATTGGTACTATACCTTTACCTGAATTTCTTCCTGTTGCTTTAGAGAGGATTTTCAGATCGCTTCAGACGGAGTTTAATAGTAATGTTACAACTCATCGCTTAGATGAGATTGATATCAAACCTTTTCAACAGATTTTAGTTAATCTAGAAGAGGATTTACCAAAATACTTACGGTTCCTTATTGAAAAAAGCATTCATTGGCCAGAAGATCCATTATTATCTTTTTATTACCAATTTAGAGATTTTATCGAAACAGCGATACTTGCACGCCACGCTGAAGAGTTTTCTATTCTTTATAATACACATAACAGCGAAATTTAGATACTCTGTAAAGATGCTTCAACATTTTTGCATCAAAGATTGAAAAATTCATTCAAATCTGCGATAGCAATTTCAGCTACAATAACACCTTTTCCTTTTTATCGTGATTTGTTAGGTTTCCCTGTTGACAAAACCATCTATGAGCAATTTTCATCCCCCTTTCCTCCTGAAAATCGGAAGATCATTGTTTATCCTAGGATTGATACTCGCTTTAAACAAAGAGAGCAATACTATGATGAGATTGGACATTTTATACACAAAGTCATTCAAATAAAAAAAGGTAAATATTTTGCATTTTTTCCTTCTTTCAAATTTATAGAAGAGGTTGCTCATTTCATTAAGCCTAAAGATAATTTTTTGCTTTTGAAACAGCGAACTATTATGAATGATAATGATCGTCAAGAATTCATTAAATCTATAGAAGCTTCCTCCCATGTATTAGCTTTAGCTGTTAGTGCTGGGATTTTTGCTGAAGGAGTCGACTTCCCAGGCGTATTAGATGGAGTGTTTATTATTAGTCCTAGCTTACCTACAGTTTCCTTTGAACGTGAGATTCTTCGCGAGTATTATGAAGAAAAGTTTAGTAATGGTTTTGCATATGCGTATCAGTTCCCTGGGTTGACACGAACATTTCAAGCAGCAGGAAGATTGATCCGTACACCTTCAGATAAGGGAATAATTATCTTTATTGGAAGTCGTTTCGCCTCTCCTCAGTATGCTGGCCATTTTCCTAATTACTATTACCAAAATAGTCCTAAAGAGCTTGTAAGTCTAGAGCCAATGGAAGATATTCGCATTTTTTGGGAAAAAATGAAAACCACTTCAATTTCTAAATAGAAGAATAACATTTTTCAAGAAACTTACAGAAGTGATTAAAAAGAGAGTTTATTCTTAGAGGATATCAAAGATGACGAAATTATCAAGTGAGGAACTCTTACGATATTCTAGGCAGATTATTTTACCTGATTTTGGAGAAAAAGGTCAAGAAAAGATTAAGAAAGCTAAAATACTAATTGTTGGGTTAGGAGGCCTCGGTACATTCTCAAGCCTCCTCCTTGCGGAGATCGGGGTAGGTTATCTTAGAATCGTAGATCGTGATATTGTAGAAAGTACTAATCTTCATCGAACTCCATTATTTTCTGAATCTGACTTAGATCGTGCTAAAGTAGAAGTAGCAGCTGATAGATTAAAAATTTTAAACCCCTCGATAACTATTGATACTCATGCAACTCACCTAGGAGTCAATAATATTGATACACTTTTAGATGGGATAGATCTTGTAATTGATGGACTGGATAATTTTGAAACAAGAAGAATAATTAATCAAGCATGTATTCAAAAGAAAATTCCATTTATTTTTTGCGGAGTAAGTGCACGTTCAGGAAATCTTTCCGTATTTAATTTGAGAAAATCTTCACCGTGTTTTTCCTGTTTATATCATAATATTGATGATGATAATTTAGAAAGCTGTGATATTACAGGTATTCACCCCGCTCTTCTTCCTATAGTTACAGGTATTCAAATTCATGAAGTCCTTCAGATTATTTTAAAAGGAGAATCATCTCTAGATAGTGTTCTTTTCTTTATTGATTTAAACAATATGAGTTTCGATAAAATTTCCATTTACAAGAATGAGGCTTGTACAATTTGTTCAAAAACAGCAGTTAGTGATGAAACTATCATTTCGGATGATTATAAGCCATTAAAGATTTGTGGAGGGAATAACTTCATGTTAGTACCTCAATCATCAGTTAGTTTTGACATTGAAAAAATAAAAACACAATTAGTAAGCCAATTTCAGATCAAAAAAGCAGGAACTCATTCAATAACAGTGATTTTACCAACAAACGATCTTTTAACGATTTTCAAAGGAGGAAATGTATTAATTCGCGGGTGTGAGACCGTAAAACAGGCTTTAGAGACTTGGAAAAACTTGAGGGAGGCGTATATCTCATAAAAATGGTTTTTTTATATCCTAAGATGGTAATTCACACGCTAGTTGATCCTTCTCTGAAAATTAAGTTTTTGCTATAGTTCGAAACTAGTTTTTTCAAAAAAAATAGCAACCGAAGTTCTAAAAACGTTAAGTCTAGTAGTACGTATATATCGTTTATGATAAAGACGAAAGGGAAAATCGATGTCACAACGTGAGAAAGAAATTGAAGAAAAAATTTCACAACTCGAAGCAGAAAAGAGAATTCTCAATGCAATTAATGCTTATTATGATCAAAATTTATCTTATAGCGAGTTAGAGGAAATTTCTGGAATTTCTATTAGGGAATTCAAGAGGTTTCAGCAAGACCATGATTATCCCTATCGCATTGGAGCCTATAATAGAAATAAAGTTTTTGATAGGATAAAAAATAGAATA
>JAUUVJ010000225.1 GCA_030589605.1 Candidatus Hodarchaeota archaeon
AGGAGAATGGATTGGATATCTTTCCTTTGATGATCTACCCCATACTGAGAATCCTTCACAAGGATATCTTTGTTCTGCGAATCAGGTGATTGCTGGACCTGACTATCCAAACGTTGAGATTATCAACCAAGCTGGAACTGCGGTGGGATATAGGGCAAGGCGTTTGAACAATCTCCTAGCATCTGATGATCAAATAACAATGGAAGACATGAAAGATTTTCAATTAGATGTCTATAGCGTTCGTGCAGGTAACTTCACTCCGTTTTTCTTATCTGCTTTAGAATCAATCCCCTCACTAACAGTATTGCAACAAGCAGTATCTGATGAATTATCCTCTTGGGATTTCATAATGGATAAAAATGAGGTTGCTCCAACCATTTTCAATATATGGTTTGAGGTATACCACTCTGCCACTTTTCATGATGAGATGGATGAGAATAATCTCTCAAGATCTCGTTCACCATCATGGGCTGTTTTAGAAAAACTTACCAAGGAGAATGAAACATCTAAGTGGTTTGATAATAATTCTACTTCCCTGATAGAAACTAGAGATGACATCATTCTTCAGTCTTTTAACACAGCACTTGCTGCCTTAGAACGATATTTCGAGACTAATGACATTTCGGAATGGAAATGGGGAAAAATCCACCAACTTCTCTTTTGGCACATCTCTGAACTTCTTCCTTTCGATGCTGGTCCTTTTCCAGGCGATGGAACTAGTGTTACTATTAATCCATCTGGAACACAGAATTTCGACAATGGTAACGTGAGACGACAATCTGCCATGGGAGGCGCTTCAGAAAGAATGATCATTGACTTCGCTAATTTTAGTAATTCTTTGTCTGTTCTTCCTTCTGGTCAAAGAGGTATCTCCACTTCAAAACACTATACAGATCAACTCGAGCAATTATTTCTGAATGGTGAATACCACTATACTCACTTCGATTTAGATACACCTGAAAAAATATTAGATGGAATACGAGTAGAATCAATTATTATTTTCAAAAATTGAGGGGATTAAATGAGCTTAGAGCAATTCAATAAACTTTCTCCAATCCTAGCAACCCTAGTATGCTTTCTTCTAAATTTAATGGTCATAATGGTTCCATTCTGGCCGCTCACCCTTGTAGCTGCAATAATAGGAGGGTTATTCTGTGTAGAAATGAAGTGGGGGGCAATAACTGGCACTATAGGAGTATTATTAGCCTGGGGAATAAGCTACCTTATAGCAACGAATGATATCGGTCTTCAAGTTGACCAGCTTGGAAGACTAATTATCGGTTCTTCCGGAGCAGGTGGAATAATCGTTATACTCATATTCCTTATAGGCGCTCTTTTCGGATTTTTAGGCGGATCAATTGGAAGTGGAATCCGGATGTTAGTATTTCCAGAATTTTTGAAAGAAGAGGAACGATGAGTAGCGTTGTTCATAGAATGGGAAAGATTGATTTTGATAATATAATGCTTGAAGATAGTTACAGTAGGGACAGGGCATATGGAAATAGTAAATTAGCTAATTTATAATTCGCGTATGAGTTTCAAAGACGGTTAGAAAAGGAATATAAGTCTATAATAAGTATAGCTGCTCATCCAGGTTATTCTAACACTAGTCTTCAACAAAATGGCCCTGGAATGGGAAATCGTAGATTCTATTATTGGCTTTACAAACTAACTAACCGAATAATTGCTCAGAGCGCAAAGAAAGGTGCCCTACCAATATTATGTGCTGCAACAGATAGTACTGTCAAAGGTGGCGATTATATTGGATCAAAACGATTATTTGAATCACGAGGAGCTCCTAAAAAAGTCCAATCAAACAAACGATCTCATAGTGAGGAGGATTCTCGAAGATTATGGGAGATATCCGAAGAACTGACAGGGGTAAAGTACCTTAGCTAAAGGGACTGGGAGACAAATGTGTGAGTAAATATCTTCATTCCTTATAAAAATGGTAATTAGGGTATCTAAAAAAATACAATAATTGCAGAAAATACAGCACAAATCAGGATTAGAGGAATAGAAGCAATTAGATGACCTTTATAGTGGTGAGAAAAATCCTTATAATCTTCAGGAGTTGTACCGTCAATGATTACAAATTTAGGGGTAATTTTGGTTATGATCAACCAATCTAGAACTACTAAATCAACCAGAAAAAACAAAAAAACCATGAAAAAAATGTTAAAAAAAGCTATTTCGAAAGGAATCTCGCCTTTAAGTTCTGTTTCCAAAAAAATTGTAGAAATCAAAGGATAAGCTAAAATGAAAAAAAACCAAGGCATACCAACTAAACCCGCGACAATCCTTTCTCTTCGAGTTTGGGAGGGTACTTTTTCCTTTATTTTCTTTGGATAGTCCTGATAACCCCATATTCGAGGGTTGAAAGTAACCATAAAAATCAATAGATAACCAGCACCAATTGCTGTGTAAAAGAGACCATTAAACACAATATTCACAAATACCATTTTATCCCATCTTTCAAAAATAATAAGAGGTTTTTCTTCTTAATTATAATTACCCTTAAATAAATTCGAGAAAACTCTCTATATATTGGTTTTATTTACTCAGACTCCTAACTTCTATTTCATCTTTTTCTGTTTTTCAAATAATTTCTGGGTTAAAAAGCTAAAACAAGAGTAAAAATAATTAGATGAAATATGATTGCAAAGCTCCTGTTATATCAAGAAAGGGAAAAAAATCGCAAAGTTTTTGTACGGTAGAAGTTTCATGTTTAGAATTGAGTAAATTTGATGTTTAAGGTATTTAAAAAGCTGGATTAAAATGCAAAAACAACCATTAGGTTTACCAAAACAATCTTTAGGATTGTTAAGATCTTTAATCTTAATTTCAGATTGGATTTCCTTTACTGATCCTTATAAACAAAAAGATAAACGATGGTTTTACAAAAATCAAGAAGTTGAATCTATTGAAAAGTCCAGTGTCATTTTTATTCCTGTCGATTATTCACGTTTGATTCTTTATAATCTTTCATATATCTTGCTTTATGGAGCAGGGATATATTGGACTAAATTTTCTATAAAGAAGAAAACAATTACCACAGATACGAGGTATTTAACTGGACTTGTCATTCCAGAGGAAACATGGCTCAATAACCATTTTAATACAGAACCATTCGTATTTCCTCCTCCCTATGATTTTATGATTGCAGGTGGAAATCTTCTAGAATTTTCTTTTACTACATTACAAGTTCAAGAAGATTATTCAGGCCAAAGTCGCCGAGCTTTTGAGCGAGGGACAATATTAACACAACTCGTTTTTCCACTCAAAGAACCATTGGTTATGTTAAGGAAAGCAACGGAAAAATTAGAAGAATTTGATTACGCTAATGCTCCTCCTCTGAGAGTTCTTATGTCTGAATTTTTTAATGGTATATTTGTGAACGAAATCGCTTTAGAATCTCCAAATAGTGCATATGAGGAGAATATCCCAGGAATTCGGAGAATCAAACCCAATTTATTGGAGATTTTTCCTAAAACATGGAGCAATGAAGTCTATATTGATGGTTTACGTCGTGAAATCTCAAAAATTTCAAACGATTTTGCTTTTAGCGGAGCCTCGATGATTTTGAAATAGACTCCTCTTGTTAAAGAGCTAATTCAGTCATTATGTTAATCAGATAGATAGATGGAACTAGCTAAAAATTTTAAGTAAAAAGAAAAAAACGTCAAAGCTATTGATAGCTTTGATTTCTTCTAAAGAAAAGTATTCATTCCAAAAGCACCCTCATCAGAAGGATCTAATAGAGCAAGAAATATTGCTGGCAATCCACCTCCATCGCCGTCATCATCATAATAAGGATTTTCTGGTTTTGAATCATGAGCGCTTGCATACATGAATGCTTCATACATTGAAACTCTTCCATCATTATTTGTATCAGAGTCTACTGATCCTGAATCACCATTAATCTTGATTTGAGCAACAGCGCACATGAAATGATAAAGGAACTCATCCCACGCACCTTCGGTATCACAGCCATATGAACTCTGATATGGACTACAGGCAGGTAAAATAACTCTTCGTGCTTGTGACAAGGGGTCAATAAATACACCTGATTTACATTGTTCCATTACTATGATCATTTGGTTATAATCAATATCCTCGAGCATTGTGGATAGCTCATTTGGGGTGAGGGTATATGGATCCATGGGATTCCAAAGACAAAGGCCTCCAGTCCAACCATGGTTTGTTGTATAGATAAATAAATCATCAAATCTGGTCATTTTTCCTTCTAACTCTAAAAAGACCGTTTCGATAAAAGAGTGTGTAGCTGGACCATGGCATGGAGCGTAAGCATTTTCTCCAATTCCATTCTTATATATAACATAAATATTATCGGGATCATAATCATACAGCCATGTTAGAATGAAATACATGGCAGTTATATCGTTCCAGTATCGTGCATATGCTTTTTCAGGTTTAATTCCTCCGCTAATCAACACAGCATATTTTGTGTTCATATGGGGAACGACTGATAGATTCCAATCAAGCTTTGATACATCCATAAAGCTATTTGATAAATGCCCAAGAACTCCGTCCTTAATTAACGTGTACTTGTTAAATTCAATTTCCAATAATTCTTCTGTAGCATTCGACCATGAAACTCTTCCTTTTAGATGTATTTGAGCTCCTATGTGATCCTGCAATGAAGATGGAACATTTCCACTAATAATTAAATAATTACTAGGATTTAACGAATTATTTTCAAACACTATTGGATTCGTAATTAATAGGGAAATATTTGATCCTCCTTCTACATAATAACCGTCAAGTGTAATAGTTCTCCCAATATATTTCTCTTTATCTTCTTTATCTCCTTCTACTAGTTCTACCACATCTAAGGGAACGTCTTCTTGAGGTATACTAGGTATTATTTGGGTAAAATAATAAAATTGAAAAACATTCATCCCTCCTAAGAGAACAATTAATAATAATAAACCTAAGGATTTTTTAGCCATAATTATCACATCTTTCACAAAAGAAGGTAAATATGTATTAAATATCTATCCATTCAAAGAAGAAAGCTTTTATTGGGGTAAATTTATTAATTCTTTTCCCTCATTGATTATGATTAGATAAAAAATATTTAATCTAATAATCTATTCAGTCCTGGCCGAATTTCAATGCACAAGGAACATATGAATCAGACAAAAAAAATATTCGAAGAATATCCCATAGATTTTGCATATCTCTTTGGTTCTTCAATAAAACAAGAAGTCGGTCCATTAAGCGATGTAGATCTAGCAGTATATTTTAATAGCAAAATTCCAGAATACGATCGACATAAAAATCGTTTAGATCTTATATCAACGCTTGAATCCATCTTCAGTCCTGTCAAAGTAGATCTTATTGTACTTAACGATAGTAACTATCTATTAGCAGATGAAGTATTGCGCACTGGACAATGTATATTTGAAAAGGAACCTAGAGTGAAACAACAATTCATAGAATACATTATTGCCCGTTCATTGGATTTTAAACCTTTTGCAAACAAGTTCGATCAATGGCAATATGAATCACTCAACCAGGAATGAGTTTTATGATAAATAAGGATATTGTTAATGAAAGAGTGGCGCGAATCCGAAAACTACTTTTAAAACTTAAACAAATAAGAGAGCTAGAAGAGAAAGATTTTGGGAAAGATTATGACAAGCAATTAATCGCGGAAAGAAGTTTACAAATCATTGCTCAAGCAATCCTTGATATTGGAAATCACATTATTGCTCATCATGGCTGGGGTAAACCAGAATCTTATAGACAAATTATTACTTTATTATATCAAAACAAGGCATTATCGGAAGGCTACCAAAATGAGTTAGAAGGTTTAGCAAGTCTTAGAAATATACTTGTTCATGATTATTTGTCCTTAAAGCCTGATATTTTATACAAAGATATATCAAATGGAATTAGTGCAATAGAGTTCTTCATAAAAGAAATTATTACAAAATATGGGGATAATCATGAATAGAAAGATCCAAAAATAGTTACTCAACAGACAGAGTTTCCATTATTTTCGTTATTAAGCCCTTCAAGATTAGTTTGATAGAAATTATAAGGTTAAATTCTTCCTTAAGTCAAAGTAATCTCTTACTCCTCCAAATACAGACATGCAAAACCAATGATATGATTCCTGGATTATCCTTATCAGTATAATCGTTAGGGTGTCTAAAGAAATACAATAATTGCAGAGAATACAGCACAAATCAGGATTAGAGGAATAGAAGCAATTAGATGACCTTTATAGTGATGAGAAAAATCCTTATAATCTTCAGGAGTTGTACCGTCAATTATTACAAATTTAGGTGTAATTTTAGTTATGATCAACCAATCTAGAACTACTAAATCAACCAGAAAAAACGAAAAAACCATGAAAAGCATGTTAAAGAAAGCTATTTCGAATGGAATCTCGCCATCAAGCTCTGTTTCCAAGAAAATAGTAGAAATCAAAGGATAAGCTAAAATGAAAAAAAACCAAGGCATACCAACTAAACCCGCGACAACCCTTTCTCTTCGAGTTTGAGGGGGTACTTTTTCCTTATTTTCTCTGGATAGTCCTGATAACCCCATATTCGAGGGTTGAAAGTAACCATAAAAATCAATAGATAACCAGCACCAATTGTTGTGTAAAAGAGACCATTAAACACAATATTCACAAATACCATTTTATCCCATCTTTCAAAAATAAGAAGAGGTTTCTCTTCTTAATTAAAATTGAATG
>JAUUVJ010000401.1 GCA_030589605.1 Candidatus Hodarchaeota archaeon
CATTTCAGGTAGTAATACCAAATCACTTCTTTTCTGAGAAGTATGTTCTACTAATTGGTTCCAATTATTATCTAATTCATCTAGAGCCGCAGTCATTTGACAAACAGTAACTTTCATTGTTAATCTCTCAGCTAGTAATATATTTTTTACCTTTCTTGAAAATTTCTCTCTTCCGAAAATCCAGTAGTGATACGATCAAGGACATCATACTATCACTATGTAATCATTGAACTATATTGATAATTTTACAAAAAAGTTATTCCAAAGAAAACAGCTTAAAAGGAAGAGCTTAAAGTTAAGTAATAATTAGAATGAGTTTTAAATCGTCTTTAAAGAGAATATTAATTTAATACGAGTCCCATTAAGATAGCTATTTAAGTAAAGACGTTATAACATTATATGAGGTTGAATATTGTGAGTGAAAGAACAGGTGCTATCCAAAAATTGAGACATGAGTTGGAGAATTCAGTAGATACAAATATTGATAGCATCAATGGATTATATGAAATTGTAGACGTGTTGATAGAACAAATTCAAATTTTACAACAAGATGTAAACAAATTAGCTAATATCTTTATAAAAAAGGCAGAAGAAAACAAAGAACTTGTCGATAAAATCAATAATATTCCAAATAAGGAAATATACATATAAAATCTATTTTTTTATTAATTATAATCATTTTATGATTCGTTTTTTCACTTTTTATACTAATTGCGAGTCTTATATAAATTCCTTATTATCTATTTCTTTTTTACGAAATTGCTGTTAATTATATATGTATCGGAACTAGAAAGATTTTTGATAACTGAATGGAAAAGTGGTAATGTATTATTAATAAAAATGAATTGCTAAAACAAATTATGATTTGGTGTTGAATATGTTAACTGGTATCCATTTTCTCTTAACTTATACATGTAATTTTGAATGTGACCATTGTTTCCTGTATTGTGGACCACAGACAGAAGGTACCTTCACTTTAAGCCAATTAAGAGCTGTCCATAATGAGATGGCTAAAATTGGTACCATTGAAATGGTATATTATGAAGGTGGTGAAGCATTTCTATTCTACCCTCTTATGCTTGAGGGTATTAGAATGTCTCGTGAAAAGGGATTTAAGACAGGAGTTGTTACTAATTCCTACTGGGCACTATCCGAAGAAGACGCAGAGTTATGGCTGAAACCTCTCCTTGAACTTGAAGTATCTGATGTAAGTGTGAGTAATGACGCTTTCCATCATGGTGATGAAGAGGTAGAAAACCCTGCTATAAAAGCTTTGAAAGCTTTGAATAATTTGAAAATAAGTGGGGGGGAAATTTGTGTAGAAAAACCTTCTATAGAAATAACGTCAACCCAAGAGAAAGGAGAGCCAGTTGTAGGAGGTGGAGCTATGTTTAGAGGAAGAGCTGTGGAAAAATTGATTGAAGAAGATTTCCCAAAAAAACATTGGGAAAAATTCACAGAATGTCCTCACGAGGATTTTAAAAACCCAGGTAGAGTTCATATTGATTCCTATGGTAATGTTCACTTATGCCAAGGATTAAGTATGGGAAATATGTGGAAAACTCCATTAAGCCAACTTGTCAAGAATTACGATCCAAAAAAACATCCAATCTGTGGGCCACTGATAGAAGGTGGGCCTGCTTTATTGACAAGAAAATATCAAATAGATCATGAAGAAAGTTATGTTGATGCATGTCACTTGTGTTATACAACTAGATTAGCACTACTTGATCAATTCCCAGAATACTTAGCTCCTAAACAGGTTTATGGTATCCCATTAGATTGAATTTCCTTCGACTTTAAGGCCTTTAACTCATCTATTTTCACTAAAACTATCATTTATACTTGTTATCGTCTTACGAATTCCTCTCCAATGACTTCCCATCCAGTAAATCTTACCACAAGTTTCATTCTGACAACCCCAAAAGTCCTCAAATGAAGTATAAGTCGTTTCGGGGACTTTTCCTTTAACTTCTTTTTTAACCATTGTTTTCAGTAATGAATTGCACAGAGAACATCTGGAATCATAAGATATTGGATTATCAATATCTTCTATTAAAAAAGCAATATTCTCTGATTTGAGTACATGAATCAATTGCGCTTCTAGAATATCTGTATCAAGGAATATTGTCTCTTGCTCTTTTTTCTGCATTCTTTTGTATAATAATTTATCCATAGTCACCAAAACTCGATCTTTCTCAATAACTTGTTGGATGACTAAATCATCAGCTATTGAATTATCAACAATCTCAGTATCCAACCCTATAATGCGCATAAATTTCCCAAGTTTCACTAACATGGCGTCAACAATGAATCGTGAGGAATTAAATTGGTTCAATCAAAAAGCATCCTATCAAACACTAATTATAATCTTTTTACGAACTGAAATATGTATTAACTCAAGTAATTGATAGATACAAATCCAATAATGAATTATTTATCCTAATCTCCGATAATAATTAGTCATTTATCGTTTCTTTTTCGTAGTATTTTTTATCTTGTCTGTAAAAAAAGATATCTGATTTTCTAACCCACTCAGTATATTAATAATATTTATTACTTGCCACATTGTAATATTTAAATAATCACATCTAACCCTCAAAAAATAAGTTATTTTTAGGAAATCCTTAATGTGTCCAATAAAAATAGTAGCTACACTGACAGATTGAAATCCTCAATGCGTAAGATGTATGAAAAAGAAGTAGGTTCTTTTCAAAAATTTGATCAAGAATACAAAGTTTCATCACATCCGCTTAAAAGAACTTTTATTGCTATTTCAACATTGAATCAATTACACAAGGGTAGAATAGGTGTTGCCGAGATCGCTAAGGAAGCTCAACTCTCTAATGAGGATGTTGTTTTTATTCTTCAAGAATTCATTGATCAGCGCCTTTTAGATGGATATATTGAACAGAATGAGACCCCAAATGAATTAAATGATGATATTCTTGTTTTACGTCAGGATTATTACTTTTGTCAGATCGACCAAACGAAACATACGAATTTTGAATTGCATTTTCAATGTAAAAGCTGTCTACGATTCATTTGTATGGATTGTTACCAAAAAGGAAAAAGTGACACATTCCCTTATTGTAAAGGTACTTTCACACAAGTTCCGAGAATTTTCAAACAAACTGATGTAGAAACTACAACATTGGAAGCAATTAAACCTGAAAAAGTAAAATCATCTTTAAGTCAATATTATCAAACTCAAAGAACAAAAAAAGCACAACAAGGATTTAAAAACATGTCACGAAGTGTGATTCAAGATTTTAAGGATTTTACAAAGAACAAGGATTTTTCTTTTAGTTCAATAAAAGAGAAAACAAAAGATTATTGGGGGTATAGAAAAACAGAGAAAAAAATAACAAAATATGAAAAAATAGTGATTGATACGATTTCAGCGCTTTTTGAAGTTGAAGATAACAGTCAAATTCCTATCCAGAGAATAGCAAAAATAGCTAAACTTGATATTAGTTTAACACACGAAATTATTGGACGATTAATTGGACAACAAACAATAAATGGATTTATAGAGACATCAGGAACGTATGATACAGTTACAGATGATATATTAATTCTTGGATCAGATAAATTTTATTGTGAAATCCATGATGAGGCACACATTGATCCATTAAAACTCACAGACGCACATTATCAATGTAGTAACTGTTTCAGAACAGTTTGTGACAAATGTAATACCGAAATGAAAGAACAAGGAATGACGAAATGCCTTTTCTGTGGGAGTGAAATGACATGCTTTCCTGGTTCGTCTTGAATAAAAAAGTTTGGTTAGATGAACTTTAGAATGGTCTTCTAAATCTTTTTTTTGGAAGATACAAAACTAGAACAAAAAAATGCAATAGATTTAATAGGCATTTTATGCTTAGTAATCTTCGTCTCAGTATTCATATTCTCAACAGCACTGGTGGGTTTTAACAACATTGTCAGAAATTCCAGAACCAGCAATTCAATACTTGTTCGAACCACGTTCGATAGCGATAATAGGAGCTTCAACTAGC
>JAUUVJ010000361.1 GCA_030589605.1 Candidatus Hodarchaeota archaeon
AATGATATTCCTGAACAAATAAAAAAGTACGAGAGAATGGTTGAGCAAGCTGATGAAATGTTCCTTAGTGGAAAACTCAATGAGGAAAAATACAAGGAATTAACAGACAAATACTCGAAAAAACTTGCACAATTAAAAGCAAAACAATAAGGAACACAACAAGAAAATAAGATCTGATCTATTTTCATTCGACCTTAAGTTGAAGGTCTCCACCGCATTCAGAACAAAAAACCATTCCTACAGAGATCATCTCATTGTAACAACTTAAACATACATTTGCTTCACAACTATTGCATTGGTATTTTTCTGTTTCTGAATATGACTGTTCACAAACACTACACGAGTATTCTTTCAGGACTAACTCTAATTCTAAAACCATTTTTCGAATGTTAATATGTCCTTGAATATTCCCATTTAAAATATTGTCCTCCAGAATCGAAATTATTTCATTATCAGTTTTACCTAAAGTAGATATGATTTCACGAATTGAGATAAAAGATTTAGAGTTTTGTTCTAAATAATTAGCGAGTTTTTGATCTAAACTTGACTTTTGAGGTAGAGAAGCTTGTTCTCCTATCCAACCTACTTTCATTGGACCTTTTTGACAAAAGTAACATTTCTCGGTACTCGTTAAATTGAAAGAATGGGTATAATTAACTTGACAGTGTTCACAATGTCTTGGAAGATCAATGATAAAAGCAGAAATATTACCACAAAAAGGACATTCGTGTTTACTACCTGTAGAACGACAATTTAAGCACATTACCCGTCTACAGTTCTGACATTCAAAATATTTCCTAGGATTATCATACGAAGAAGTATCAACTTGACAGAAAATCTCGAACTTCTTAATACCTTTGACTAAAAAAGGATTAGAAGTTTCACCAGCAATAATACGGAGATGAAGCACTTTAGCTAGTTTAACTACTGAATCTAACAGCTCTAGAGTCTCTATATTTAATAAAAGTGCCAGACCTTCAACATCAATTCCAGTTTGAAACCAATCAGAGAAAGATTTCAATTCAAAATCATTCTTAGTTAGTGTTCCCTTTAAATGTTCATTAATCTTGCTCAGAAATGCAATGAAATCGGTTCTATCAACATCAAGACGAGTTAACCAGAATTTTATTGGAATATTACGGTAAACAATAATATCTTCTAGTACATTCTTAAAAATTGTGATTGTAGGATAAAGGAAATCGAAATTTGAGGAAAAAATAAAATTTATTTTATCCCGATTTTTTTCTAAAATACCTAAGCATTCTTCTTTTGTTAATCTAGTTAATTTGCTGATATCAGTAATTGATACCTCTAAATCGAGATTAAAACTGGTAGTAATAAAACGTTGAAAATACTTGAAGTTTTGTTGAATTTTTTTGGGAGAAGAGAAATCTAATAAAGTAAAATTGTATAAACGTTGTTTAATTGGATCTATATAACCATAAAATTCCCCTTTTTGTGCTATTAAGTCAAGAATAGATTCTAGATGATCTTCAGTCCAGTATAAGGTATTTAATAGAAATTTTAAGTCGATAGAAGCAGAAGAGCTTAATTTATAATTCAATTCTCTCATTGCTCCCTTTCGAGTATAGAATTTTCGTTTAATTACATCAAAAAAACCTTTTACATCTTGTGTATGTGTTCTAATTCTGTGTTCGATTATGTCACCTGGCAAATTAGTTGCTTCAATCAAATCACAAACATCCACAGCCCCAATAGAATCTAGTTTGTTTGAAATGATTTGGCTAAAGTATAAAGTAGGTGTAAAACTCTTATCATCAGGACTAACAATGCCATTTAGATCTTTTAATCCAATTTTTTTACGTAAAAAGGCAGCAATTATTCTAGTCTCGTCTTGCGGAGTCATTTCTTTTAGTAAAATTGGAAATTTCGCATTTTGAGCTTGGGAAAGCCATAATCTAGTTTTTTTCTTGAACATTTGATTCAATCAAAAACGGTTTAGCATACTTATTAATATATGTTTAAAAAAACTATGAAAGTCTTATCTCATGCGAAATGGAGCTAGTTGAATCATCTGCAAATGTATGATCTTCTAAAAGAAACAAAGACTTTCTAGCTGAAAGAAGATAAACTGAGGAGAAAAACTATTGAAATTAGCTGGAAATGAAAAAGAACTTAAATGGTAAGATAGTAAGTAAGTGTATATTATATTCTTGGTTTTGGAGCCTTTTATATGGGACAAAATGTGTTTCGATGTGAAAAATGCGGTTTCTTACCTCGTGATTCCCCTGTTTCAGGCTTTTGGTATTGTCGAAAATGTGGACACAAGATGAGAATTGCGAGTACTCGTCCTCGTAGAACTACAACATACTCTAAAAAACCAAAATCAGTTGGAACCTCACGAGATCAAGTTTATAGCCAGATGTATAGTAAATTTACTACAGACAAACCTATTGACCTTGGTTACAAAGAACCTTATTTGAAACCTAATATTAACCTAATTTTACCCAAAAAAAGGACCAAAATTCGAACTTTCTTTAAAAAATAAGCAGATTTCCAATCAGTTCACTTGATAGTAATTACTTAGCAATTATAACTAAATCAAGTTCTTTTTCTTCTCTTTTTTTTTCTTTTCCTTTTTTTAGTAGTGAATATGATTTTTATACGGATTTCTTCTTTATCATGCAAAGAACTTAGTGTTACCCGATCTTTATCGGAGATAAGCTTCTCGATTATTCCCTCCTCCGGAAGTAAGGTGTTTCCTCGAAATGCGACATATTCTTTCCCATTTTTCATACGAAATTTGTCAATTAAAACTTTAAAAGAGGCTTTTCTATCAATATTCACTTCCAAAAGATGTTTTAAAGAAGAATCAGGTTTTTTACATACCATACAATCTAAATCGGGTGTTAAATCGAATGTAGTGATGGTACCTGATAAAGCTGAGTATATGAGATAAGATGGGATACTGAATCTTTGACTAGAGATTAAATTTTCAAGAGTATTACGCTCCTTTTCTGGTAACGCCAATTTCTGTTCAAGAAAAAGTCCTTTTATAATCTCTTGAGATTGAAATCCACTTATCACAGCATTTACAGTTATTAAACTTGGAACATGAAAAAGAACTAATTGTAAAAGTTCTTTCTTGTCAAAAACAGCGAAATTATTTTTTTTTGCATGTTGATTAGCAATTTTGGTTAACTTCAAAATGTCACTAGAAGAAGAATCATTTGGTTCACGGTTAAGGAGCTCATTGAAATCATAAAGGGCCTTCCAAGCACAATGTTCTCTTATTCGGGGTTTTCCTACCAACGTACATGGAGCTGATAGATTTCGAGTTTCATCTGGAGGAGGAGGATTATCACATGCTAGACATGCTGTTTCTCTTGCTTTCACATATTGAATTTGACCAAGAAAACCTTCAGTTGCAGAATCAACAAAAGGTTTATTCATTTCTATCGCAATTGAGTTTAAGTATTGCCGAGCCAAATAATTATCTACACAACCAGCGATAATATCTACTTTTTCAAAAACACTTTGAGGAAGGTTTTGAAGGAGAATTGAATAATCTTCCACTTTTACTGAGGGGTTCAGGTCACAAAGTCTACCTTTTGCTATTTCTGCCTTTTTTTTTCCAATATCCTCCTCTTGAAACAATAATTGACGATTTAAATTAGAGAATTCAATTGTATCGACATCAACCAGAATAAGGTGACCTATTCCCATTAAAGTTAAATTTTTACATACTTCACTACCAGTTCCCCCTACTCCTGCAATTAAAATTGTACTATTTTCAATAATTTTCTGATCCCAGATCAATAATCTTTCCTGACGATCATATTTAGAGGAAGGAAGATCTTGATTCATCGGATTTTCCTTCAAAACTAATAGTATTTGTTGAAATGAAAAATAACTAGTTTCCACCTTTTATTTGATCTGGTACAATCATAAGCAAAGCATCTTGCATAATACCATAAGTGGAAATATTACTTGATGGGTTCATTCGTCTTCCTTTGAATAATAAAGCGATTGGAACAACTTCGGGAATATTAAAAGCATCACGGGCAGCGTTAATCGCTTGAAATACTGTACCATTTGCATTAATATATTTTTCACGTATATTTTGATCAGGAGGGAGTTGTGGATCTTTAAATCTTACCTTAATCATTTTTTCAATGCCAGAATCAGTAGCTCTTTTTGTAGTTGAATTATCCCAAATTACATCTTTTTTTGCCATAAATTTTTCACCTTTATCTTCTTCTAAGCGTAAAACATTTTTTCGATTTCTGAGAGCGTGGAAAGGAGATCAATACGACCTTTTGCATAATCTTCTAAAGGTCCACGAATGAGAGGATATTTTGTGAGAATTTCACTTTCAAGTCCAATGGGTAAATTCTTTTTCCTTTTTATGGTAAAATTAACAACGTCACCATTTTGCGCATAAAAATTGACAATAATTTCTTTTTTAGTGGCTTTTGAGTCATAATTTGTGAGAATTTCCCGTACAAGTGGATCCCGTTCTTCTTGAGTTGTGGGTTGATCTTTTTGACCTGTCTCTTTCATAACTCCTGGTAGAGATACTTCCGCTTTTTGATAAATCTCCTCTAGTACATCTAGTGATGAGCTTGAGCCTGGTACCCAGTTTTTCAAGGATGAAAGATCATTTATTTCACAATTCAATACTTCTCTGAGTTTGTTTGGTCCATCAATATAAGGTTTATCAGGTAAATCATCTAATACTATTAGTAATGGGAATGCATATTCTTTTATTTGCATTTTGATTC
>JAUUVJ010000209.1 GCA_030589605.1 Candidatus Hodarchaeota archaeon
ATCATAATTATTGGTGCTGGTATTGGAGGGTTATCTCTAGCAGCTAGATTAACAAAATCTGGTTTTTTAGTGAAAATAATTGAAAAAAATGCTAAACCTGGGGGAAGATGTACTTATTTAGAAAAAGATGGACATTTGTTAGATACTGGTCCAACAGTATTTATGATGAAAGAAGTCTATACTAAAACTTTTACTGACATAGGGGAGAAAATGGATGATTACCTCGATCTGATTCGTGTCGATCCATCTTATCAGATATATTTTCGTGATGGGAGTAAATTAATTATGACCACAGATCAAAAGAAAATGAAAGATCAGATGGAGACCTTTGAACAAGGAAGTTATAGCGCTCTGCAACGGTACCTGAAAGAAGGAGAGACTAATTACAATATTGCCATGCCTAATCTTATTGATAGAGAATTCAAACATTTTTATAATTTCCTCAATCCTAAAACTTTATACTTATTATTCAAATTAAGAATATTAAAAAAGCACTATGGATACATAAAAAAATTCTTCAAGGATTCACGATTGAAAGAAGCTTTTACCTTCCAAGATACCTATTTAGGACTCAATCCATATAATGCTCCATCTGTCTTTTCTATGTTACCATATCTTGAATTAAATCAAGGTGTATGGTTACCAAAAGGAGGGATGTATAGCATTGTAACTGCATTCTACTCCATTTGTAAAAAAAATGGAGTTGATTTCTTTTTTAATAGTCCTGTTAAGCAAATAAATACTTCAAAAAATCATGTAACAGGAGTTACTCTAGCTAATGGTCGTCAGTTATCAGGAGATATATTTGTAGCTAATGCTGACCTAGTTTATGTCTACAATTCCTTATTACCTAAAGATAAAATGACCGAACGTCTTAATAATAAGAAATTTACCTGTTCAACCTTTATGTTCCTTTGGGGAGTAGATAAAAAATTTCCTCAGCTATCTGTACATAATCTATTTATGAGTGGAGACTATAAAACAAGCTGTAAAGAAGTTATTGATGATCATACATTACCCAAAGACCCAAGTTTTTATCTACACATTCCTACCAGACTCAATGAATTTAAAATTCCTAATAATCATGATTCAATTGCAGTTCTTGTTCCTGTTGGTCATATTAATGAAAAAAATCCTCAAAACTGGAATCTACTACAAAAAAATGCCAGAAAAATTGTTATTACACGTCTAAATGAGGTATGCAAAACAGATTTTGAAAAACACCTTAAATTTGAAGTAAGCTATACACCAAAAGATTGGCAGAATTACTTGAATCTTCCTAAAGGATCTACGCTTGGATTAGCACATAACTTATCACAACTTTGTTATTTCAGGCCTAAAAATAAACATAAAAAATATCGCAATCTATATTTTGTAGGAGCAAGTACTCATCCTGGAAGTGGGGTAACATCAGCCTTAATCTCAGCTAGACTAGCTTTTGATAGGATAATTCGTGAAACAACTTCTAATGCAATAAATTGAAGTTATAGGCTTTATAACATAAATTCTACCTTGATTTAATGTATTATAATTCCTTTTTTGGTAATTTTATTGTTGGTAGAACATATTCACGTGCTTTTTTAATTCCCATTTTAGTTAAACTGTTAATTACTTGATGAAATTTCATTTTCTTGACCCTCTCTCCATATTCCTGGCCAAGAAGCTCAGCAAAACATTTTTTCATCTCTGGTGCAAGATTATAGGTTACTTCTCTTGGTAAATTTTTCCATTTTTGTATGAATTCTGAATTCTTTAATAGCAGGTGAGGTTCATTTAAAACAAAAAAATGATGATCAGTAACAATGAAATCCATAATATGCATTGGATGGATTCCAAAAATAAGTCTATAAGGTGTTGCATCAAATATAAACTTACAATAATCAATGATGACCGATGAAAGTGAACTTAGTAATGCTGGATCCGCAGGGGGGTTACCTACAGTCAAATGAATAGGTGCTCCTGCATCTGAACTTATAATTCCCCATGGTTTGCTATGAACATTCGAACTACCGTAAGATTCAAATAAATTCTTCAATAATACGTGAAAGAATAATAATTCTTCTATACTTAATGCAGAGAACGAGCACTCTCCATTCCCTACTGTAACGTTTGTATTAAATGTTACTGCACTCACAGCTTCCTGAAAAAGACTATCAACCACTTTCTCATCAAGGGTTACTTCTCTTTGAGTGTAGAAATCAGAATAGATAACGCTGGCAGCTCCAGCAAGGATACTTCGGAAATCGTCCATATGAGGTATCGGATCTGAATCAAGTTGAATTCGGTTCATCATTCTTGTTGTAACTAGTGGATCGGAAATAACAATGTTGTATTTCTCCATTAAATTTACTATCATAATTTCACGTGCACGAGTAGGATGAGGCAAGGGATACCTTAAACGTACAATACCAATTACTTGTCCCAGAATATCTGATCCAAGTTTTGAAAGCGCTCTGATGAAGTTCATTGTTTTATTTAGTTTATCACCTGAAATATCCCCAAAAAACCATCTAATTTGTTTTTCATCTGACAAAATCGCCCAATTATTAATATACAAGCGCCTTGTACTTTTCAAAATAGAAAAATCACCCTATTGTGTACTTGAATAATATAAGGTTGATAAGATTAAAAATAGTTCTATATATATTGGGAAAATGACATAATTCGCTAATCTGATATGATGAGTTTGTAGCTTTGAATTTTAAATAAAATTGAATTAAACAAATAAGATCCAGAAATAAGAATATTTTTTATAGGACAATTTCAGAACACTATTAAGATAAATGGAATAGAAAAAAAGATTTATTGAGTTAGTATTAATTCTAGATTCCTTTTTAATAGATCTAATCCTGGTAATGTAATTTCTGGATTGAAGAAATATATAGGGATCTTTTCTCCCAGATTTAACTCTTTAGCTTTTTCGAGGTTGCAATCCAAAACTAGTTTCGATTCTTCTTCCAGTATGTCTCCACCTTGTATAGTCAAAGGCAATGCTTTTTTGTTTCCTGGACAATTCTTTTGACAAATCATACAACCCATTAAAGCGTTGTGTGCACTACTGGGAATCCATTCAGGTATTTTTTCTGGGATTTCGTTATATAATGGAATACATCTTTCAATGTTAATAATGAACCTCTCAGATTTGGGAATCGCCTGTCCTGGACAGTCAAAAATGCATATTTGGCAGGATTTACAGTATTCCATCATTTCAATTGTTCCCAAAGTATCCTCCTCAAATTCATAATCTGTGAAAAAAGCCATAAGATTCACAAAACTTCCCATTTCCCCTACATAACAAATATTATTGCGACCATACTTACCTAACCTAGATCTTACAGCTAATAATTTTAAATGGATATTCCTAGTTCTTTTTACAGAATAACCTTGTTTTTTGATTATATTGTTTAAGATTTCTTCCTCCAAAGTGTCATTATTTATACCTGTAAAGGAATAATTCCCAGGTAACATTGTTTGATGAATTTTATCTTGAAAATGAAATTTTAATGATATAGGAGGTGTGAATACAGCCATTATAATAAGCGATTTTGCAGTCAAAAAATCTTTGGGTATTTCAAATTTAAAAGACGAGATATAGCTTCGAAAAACTTTATTTGAACTTATTTTATTCGATTTCTCTAATTCGTCAATATTTGCTTGTAATTCTGGTAAATGATTTACAGAAACTGTTTTATAGGCATATAAATACTGCTTATTAGCAGAAGTGGTGACATCAGATAATTCTTTCTCATAAATTGCCAATAAAATACCTCTATTACTTTTGTTAACTAATTTTTCGTAGAAAATAAATATGATTTGATGTATGCAAAGTTATGTAAGTTTAATAAAAATTCTATTTTCTATTAGGTTTTTTTGGATTGTTATCTCTATAACGATTAAATTGATACTGAATCATTATTACCTTATGTCACCTAATTAATAATAATCAAGATAATGAACTGATATTCAAAAACCTCTTAATAATTCTTTCAATCTGTTTTTGATCTGAGGTTTATTCATCTTTCAATTTTTCTAAATCTATTGCAGTGCGTAAATATTCCTCTTCTTTATCTAATACAGACTCAAGGAGATCATGAATATCTTCTTTAGTTATTTGATGTTCATTATTCCTGTAGATTTGACCAACAATATTTAATATTGATTTGATTCCTTGTTTAAAGATATTTGGATCAACTGTAACAAAATATCGTTTCTTTGGTTCTTCCTCAAACAAAGCGTCCCAACAGGCTTTTACAACTTTATCTGGTGAAGGAAGACTTGCCCATTGTTGATTGAATTGATCCACATCAAATGCTTCTATTTCCTGTCTGAAAATCTTATATATTTTGTCATTGTTGTAAAGGTTCTTATCTCTCACTTTTTGTTTTCTTCCACGGATTGATGGTACAGCTTTTTCGAATATTTTTGATTTGAAGTTTGTTGGTTCAATAACACTCACTTTAACACCATAGGATTTCAATTCGAACATTAAAGCATTTGAAAAGGCTTCTAGCGCAAATTTTGACATGCTATACGCACCTCCTCCGAACGCGGTCTGAAAACCAGAAATAGAACCAATGTTGACTATTCGGCCTTTTGATTCGATAATATATGGTATTAATGCTTTCGTTACTCTATGAGGGCCATATACATTGATATTGAATAGTTTATGAAGAGTTGCTTCAGAAGTTGCTAATATTGGCCATATATCCACAATACCTGCATTATTTATTAGACCATAAAGGCCTTTTCTTTCTACTTCAATTTTTTCACATAGTTTTTGGATTTCCTTGGGCTTGGTGACATCTAGTCTGAAGGCTTTTACATTTTTAAGCTTAGATAGATCTTCAATATCAGTTTTCTTCCTAGCTGTAGCATAAATAAGTACATCTTTATCTGCGAAATATTCTGTTATTTTTCTTCCTATTCCAGAACTACAACCGGTAATTAATACTGGTTCTCTTTGATGCAATAAGATTGACCCTCTGTTGAGTTTTCTTGAAGGAATGATAATAATTATAATACTCATAAATAAACTTTTACAATATTCTTTTAGAAAACCAATTTTTTATCATTCACATATAAAAATTAAAATTTAATCGTTAGAAAGCTGATAATTCAAAAAGATAATTCATCTAATAATTTATCATATTCGTCTTTTGATACTTTGGTTGATTTTTCTATCATTTCCTGCTGTTTCGTTTCAATTTGTTCTGATACCTTTAGGAGATTGAGCTGTTCTGAAACTAAGATACTTAATTGTTTCATCTTCGCTTTGACATTTTTAACTGACGCATTTCTACTAATTATTGAAATTAAAACATAATCCTTTGTTACTCCAAATAAACAGAGTTTAGTGTTTGTGAAGTCAGTATAAACAAAATCAAGTTTCCCTAAATTTAAAGAACCTACCCCACAAAATAAAGCAACGGAAATTGAAGCAATACCTTCGAAATCAGTTTTATTAATAATTTTTTTTGTGACATTTGACATAACTAAACCTGTAGCATCTGCTAGTATTAGCTGTTGAACCCCTGGAGTACTTTTCAGAGATTTTTTTAATAATGCGCTAACTGCATGATTGATATCCATGAATCACTAGATATTGTACCAAATTTTTAATCATTTGCATATTGTTGTATCGAAGTTCAAGACATATAACAAAATGAAAAAAAAGTGAAAAACTGAAGTATTTATTCTAGTAAGGTTTTTTTGCTGTTGTGATAATTATTCCAGTGAGATAAGTACCATAGCTATGATCTCGAATGTCTTTTGATTGCATAAGAAGCGCAAAATCGCTGAAATACTAGCAAAATAAGGAAGAAACATAATGATTGATCCAAGTGAATTCATATACTATTTAGAAACTAAATTTCAGTTTATTACTGGTGTTCCCTGCTCATATTTCAAAGATTTCTTGGCTTATCTAGAGTCTCATGATAATAAAACACAGTTAAAACATATTTATGCCACTAGAGAGGATGAAGCAATCGGTATAGCATCAGGAATAGCATTTTCTGGAAAAAAAGCACTTGTTTACATGCAAAATAGCGGTTTAGGTAATATTGGAGACGCTTTGACATCACTAGCTCAATTATATAAATTACCAATGCTTTTACTCATCAGTTACAGAGGATTGGAATCTGATAGAGATTTTCCTGAACATTCACTAATGGGCGAGGTTAATGAACCTGTTCTATCAGCATTGAAGGTTCCTTACTGGGATTTATCAGAAGATCAATGGAAACAAAAGATTAACATCGCTCTAAAGGAAATGGAAGAAACTTCAGCACCAGTAGCTTTTCTTGTGAAAGAAGGAGTCTTGTGCCAATGAAAGGTTACGAAGTAATATCTTCCTTGAAAAACCATATTGGGAAGAATAATGTCATTGTGAGTTCGAATGGGAATATTAGTCGAGAAGTATATAATTTACTCCCTCAACCCCAAGTATACCTTAGAGGTTCTATGGGTCTTCCAATTGCTGTTGGATTGGGGTTGGCATTAGCTAATTCTAAGATGAAAATCATCGTCATAACTGGGGATGGGAATTTTTTAATGGGATTAAGTTCAGGAATCACTGCAGCATTTTACAAACCGAATAATTTAAAGATACTAATTCTAGATAATCAAAAATACTATACAACTGGTGGACAAAAAACGGTTTCTTCAGTTATTAACTACTCTGAATTTCTTAATTCCTTTAATATTGGATATAATCATTCGATGAATGCGTCTCAAGATCAAATAAACAAAAATTTATCGAGCTTTCTCAATTCTAACACCTTAAGTATTCTACATTTATCGATTGAAGAATCTAAAATGGATTTAGAAAATATACCATTGCATCCAGAAGAGATTACCAAAAGAATTAGTAATAAATTTAGTTAAAAATCTGATTCGATGTCTCAATGAACAAGACTAGCTTCCAATTCCTTCGGAGTGATAAGTTCAGCAACTTTATTGTAAATATTAACTTTTTCTCATTAGAGATTTTAGAAGATATTAAACATAGAATTAAAAGAATTTAAAGAAAATATAACAAAATGAAGGAAAAAAAGTGAAAAATAAGATGTGTTGATTAATGTTATACAACATCAATCTGAATA
>JAUUVJ010000118.1 GCA_030589605.1 Candidatus Hodarchaeota archaeon
CTAATGTTTAATGAATAAAGATGAGTTGGATCTAGTGGAATAGGATTTCATGAACTTAAATAGCGATGAAATTGTTTATATTACAGACCTTGCTAAACCTGAACGTGATAAAGGCTACACACGAACTTTTTACTCGTATCCAGCTAAATTTCAAGCAAAATTACCCCGAGGATTGATTAAAAGATATTCATCTGAAGGAGAATTAATATTTGATCCATTCGTTGGTGGAGGCACAACAGGATTAGAAGCATTGCTTATTAATAGAAGATTTCTAGGATATGACATAAATCCTTTTGCAATATTTGTTTCAAACGTAAAAACAACCTATATTGATCCACTAATATTGAATGAAAATCTTAAAAGATTTAATTTAGCTTTTAAGGAAGAACTTAAGCTGAATCACGATATTTTAGATATTGATGATAAAATATGTCTTGGAGAGAAAATTTCATCCGAAATAAATAAACTATATGGAATTATACATCAATCTTCAGATAATTCAGTTATTAGACACTTTTTCGAATTAGCCTTAATACATTCTATCAAGATCGTGGGTAGGAGAGACTTTGAATTAAGATCTAGAATAGAATCACAATCCATTAAGCCAACATTCCTTCGAAAATCAACTAAAATGATTAATGAAATGATTTTTCTCCCTAAGGAATCCTTATATCAACCAAAATTCATTCTTGGTTCAAATCATAAGGTAGAATTGAAAGATAATTCTGTAGATATGATTATTACAAGTCCTCCGTATAAGGATAAGGATATCGAATATCAACAAATCCAAATTCAGCGCCGATCTATAAATCGTTCTAAACGATCTCATGCAATATCAACTATATTAGGGGTGAATCCTTTATCGAAAAAAGATCTTTGCTGGACTGGGCGATCTGGAGAAGAATACTGGAATAATAGTTGGAAATCTCTAAAAGAATGTTACCGAGTACTAAAGAAAAACAAGTTCGCATTCTTTTGGATTGGATTTAAAACTTTGGAAGATAAAACACGATTTAAATCTCAAATTAAAACAATTAAATTGCATATCTGTGAAACAATACCCGTTACCTTAAGTCATGATAGAGCTGCTTCAGGAAGATCCACTCATCACGGAAAAAAAACAGGGATGATGAGTAAGGACTATTTATATATCACAAAAAAAACATAACTATCATTAAGACTATAAATAATCTCTATCCATAATATGAAGGAGTATCTGACTCTTCTTTTTTGTTTTGAGGTCGTAGATCTAATTTGATCTCGCCAAATTGTTGTTCATATCTCTTTACATGTTCTTGTAAAAAGAAAGCCATTCGTTTAAAAACTGCTGGACTCATTTTAACAGTAGCTACGAATTTATGTTCTATAGTTTCTAAAACTATCTGTCCTGGAGCTTGATGACCAATTTGTGGAATTAAATTATCCTGAAAAAAACTAATATTTCCTTCGTTCGGATTCACTCCGCCAAAAAAACCTGACACAGCAAAAATTGGAACATTATCGAATGATACTTCTCTTTTCGGTGGTTGTATTTGCATTATTTATTACCTTCTGCTTATTTGGATAAGGAGATCCATCATTATTAAGATTTTTTCAAATTAATTCCTATAAGATTAATTTCTTTTCTTTCTTACATTAAACGTGTATTTGATTATGATACCTCTTCAAACAGTTAGGATATATAATAACAGGAAAAAATTGCCATACTCGGGAATTTGATCTCAATGGAAATAGATTATCATGGTTTACGGCTTTTTGAAGCGCGAAACAAAATTTGTGATGATTTAATTGAAGCTTTTGAAACTGGTGAAGGTGAAATAATTCTGGTTCATGGCTTCAGACATGGAAGTTCAATCAAAGCGTATATATGGGGAATAGATGGCCTTAGGAAGGATTTAAAAAGAATTCGTCCTGATATCAAGATAGGAATTCAAAAAGGAAGATCAAGATCGGTAACAAATATTATCTTCAAGGTCTAAATGATCATTAACTATTACACTCATCAGATTTTTTTGCTTTTTTTCCCCCTAATATGAATTTTTATCAAATAACACTATCTTTCACAATTTCTAATGATGAAAAACCTTTGAAATAAAAAATTATTTGCCTCACATTAAGTGTATGAATCATTTGGAAACCTTAGAAAAGGATAAATTATGTGATGAGGTTCTATGGCAGCAATACCCGATAGTTTACTGGGAATTATTCTTATTTTAATAGCTTTAACCATTATTATCGGATTATGTATCTATTCGTTAATTCAAATTACTTTTTTAGCACGTAAAAGATTCATTATTGGTTCACAGAAACAAAAGGGGGCAGACGCGGTATTAAACGGGGCTGATCTATCACGAGATATGACTGTGACGCAAGCAACAATGACAGGGGTAGGGGCTATGATTGGAGCTGGAATATTTGTATTGACTGGAATAGCTGCAGGACTCGCTGGTCCTGGATTATTAGTTGCTTTTGCATTTAACGGTGTTATTGCCACACTAATCGCCATGGTATATGCAGAATTGGGATCTGCTATGCCTGAAGCAGGTGGAGGATACGTTTGGGCGAGAGCTGGACTTGGTGAAACACAAGGATTTATGTCTGGTTGGATGAGCTGGTTTGCAGCTGCTGTAGCTGGATCATTGTACTCATTAGGATTTGGTGCATACTTTGTCACTTTTTTAGATCATATTGGTATTTCTTTTCCAAGTAATCAAATTTTCTTTGTTGAAAAATTAATTGCAGTCATTGCGATCATCTTATTTGTAATAATTAATCAATTTGGTTCAGCAGTTATGGGAAAAGCGGAAACTTGGATATCTGGAGGAAAAGTACTAATTTTAGTTTTTTTCATTTTGATTGGACTTATAATAATTACTTCAAATCCAGCTCAAACTTCAACAAACTTGAGCGATTTTTTTCCAAAGGGATTTTTCTCAATATTCGTAGCTATGGGTTTTACTTTTATTGCTTTTGAAGGATATGAAGTGGGTTGTCAAACAGGTGAAGAAATTTATGACCCAAAAGTGAATATCCCAAAATCAGTGATATATTCTATTTTAATTGTGATCCCCATTTATTTATTGGTTGGTTTAATATCTCTTGGTGCTTTTACTGCGGAAGGTCAAGCTACGTGGCAATTTTTAAGCGAACACGAAGAATTAGGTTTGCTTTATGCAGCTAATATAATGCTTCCAGGCCTAGGATTAGTGGTTATACTAGTTGGTGGTATTTTAGCAACTCTTTCAGCCCTCAATGCGGCCATTTTTTCTTCAACACGTGTTGCTTTCGCACTCGGTAGAGATGGTTCTTTACCTAAATCGATTGGTAAGGTATCTAATAAGTACCATACTCCAGTAAATTCAATATGGATAACAGGAATTTTAATTATTATAATGGCTGTGATTATACCCATTGAAGCTGTAGCAGCTTCAGCTGGCCTAATTTATATGCTATTATTTTGTCAAGTTCTGATAGCAGCCATCTTAATTCGGAAAAAAATGCGAAAATCAAAAATAGAGAAGCTAGATTATGGATTCAAAACACCTATGTTTCCTCTTATTCCTGTTATTGGTATTGCTTCATTAATTGTCATATTTGGATTTACTTTATTTCTTCATTTGGAAGCGTTAGTAACAACCTTGATTTGGATTCTACTGGGTGTTGTATTCTATTTTAGTTATTCACATCGAAGGATACCAATGGATCAAAACTTAGAAAATGGTTCAAAACTTAGAAAACATGTTCGACCAAGAGCAGATTATGTTCCTGAAACTTTTTTCACAACTGATTTGGAAAATATCCTTCTTCTCGTACGAGGTAAACCTGAACTGGAATGGGATTCACTCCGAATAGCAATTTATATTGCTCATGAATTTGGGAAAAAAATTACCCTCTACCACTATGGCTTCGAATCAGAACAAAAATTCTCTTCATACCTTCAACAATTAAAAGAATTAAAAATTCAACATGAATTAAAAATTAGTAATCCAACTAACAAAAATCCATCTAGAAACGACTTCATTCAAAACCTTATAGATATAACCACTACAGGAGAATACCAATTAGCGATTGCAACTTCAACTTTAGATCGAAAATTTTGGCAAAGGAAGAACGTTTCGTATGAAGCATTACGCAAGATGCCTATACCTGGAATCCAAGTTATTCCTAGTATAAGGGATCATACAAAGAAAAAATTGATTTTTACGAGTGTTGGAGCTCTCACGCCTGGATCAAAAAGAGACCCATTTCTCTTACAACTTGGAATTGCTATTGTTTCCTCTACAAGACATTCTGATTTAGTAGCATACCATTGGACTCGTGTACCTAATCTTCTTACCCCAAAGGTTCTTTCTGAAGCCCCTGGGGTCCAAAAAGATATTTTAACATTCTTAAATCATATTGGTGAAGCTATACGGATGGGTATTCCAATTGAACAAAGACACGTTTTAGGACATGATTTCGTAAGATCAATGGCTGAAGTAGTTAAGAAAGATCAACTAGACCTACTAATAATGGGATATGGAAAACCTAGACTAAGAACGAGACTTTCCATAGAATTAACAAAAAGATTAACTTGTACAACCGTGATTTTCCATGGAAGACCTTTTTTTGAAAGAAAAAAAAGATTTAAAAGAACAAAACAAACAGAGACAACATAAATCTTGTTGCAATGTAATTGAATACCTGACAACTCTATTTTCCTTGAATTTAGTAGTAAAACAATCATTTGGAAATAAAATCAAAAAAATAAGATTTCGGTAATAATTTCTATTTTGATATTTGGCCTTTATCCAGTTTTGTTTAACACTAGAACATCTGTTCAGGCATTTTGCTGAAGATGACTATTTTGAGTTATTACAATTATGAAAATTAAATTTACTTATTAATAATAATTAATATAATTGTAACGTTTTTGAGTGATAAAGAGCATAATTACTAGTAGAAATTCGATAAGAATTAGAATTTCAGAAACCTTATTGTTTGTAGAAAAAAAGGAGCGAATATAATATTTGAATGGATACAAGAATTTAGGGAGTTTTTGCTACCATGCAACGCATTTTAATGGTGAGTGAAGATACAAACCTGGTAAATGGGGTCAAAAACCATTTACTTCAAAAAGAAGATAATTTTGAACTGAAAGGAGCTTCTTCAACCGCTGAAGCGATGCAAGAGGTAAAAGACAGACAATTCGATGTAATTGTGTCAGAATATAAGACGGTATCAATCGATGGATCCGAATTACATGAAGAATTGCACGAAGAAGAAATTCATATACCTTTTATCATGCTCTTGAACAGCACCCAGAAAGAAGTTTATTCCCAAGTTATCAGTTTAGGCGTAGATTACTGTATTCTTGATCCTGATAATTTAAAGGTCTTGATATGGGAAATAATTCATATTATTCTAAAATTACTTTGTTTGATTACCACAGAAAAAAAAATTACACAGTTAGAAAAACGATATCTTTCACTCATAGATCAGTCGATTCAAGCAGTAACGATAATTCAGGATGATAAGATAGTTTACGCAAACACGATGGCTGAAAAACTCTTAGGTTATACAAATGAAGAATTATATGCGTCTTCATCTAAAAATTTCTTTAAATTAGTACATCCAAAAGACCAAGAGTTGGTATCAAGTAGTATTCAAGTTCGTTTGGAAGGAAAAGCTGTTCCTTCAAAATTCGAATGTAGATTAATCAAAAAAAGTGGAGAAACTCGCTGGGTAGACTTTTTCTCAACCCTCGTTGATTTTAATGGGCAACCCGCAATCCAGACTATATTTATAGATATCACAGATCGTAAACAAGCAGAAATAGAACTCCAGATGAGTGAACAGAAATATCGATTCCTTTTTGATAATGTTCCAGTTGGAATCGGGATTGCTGATTCAGAGGGAAAAATCCTCTCTGCCAATCAAAGATTGTGTGAATTGCTGAATTATTCCTGCGAGGAGTTATTATCTCTCTATACTAATGATCTTTATCTAGACCCATCTTCTAGGCAGAAAATACTTGAAATTCTGAGAGAAAATGGTTTTATACGCGATTATGAGGCTATTCTAAAGAAAAAAGACAATTCTCACCTTCAAGCATCAATGAACTTATACCTGACAGTAATGGACGGAAAACAAGTCGTAATTGTCACTTTACGTGATGTAAGTGAACTGAAGAAAGTGGAAAAAACATTACTAGAAAGTGAAGTTAAATACCGAACCCTAGTTGAACAAGCAAATGATGGAATTGTTATTGTTGAAGGAGATGAGATAACGTTCCTTAATCCCCAATGTGCGAACATGCTTGGATACACTGTTGAGGAACTCGTCAACTCACCATATCAACGTGTCATTCATCCTGACGCTATTGAGGAAATAAAAGAGCGTAGGCAAGCAAGATTAGCTGGTAAACCAGTTTTTTCTTTATATGAGTCAATATTACTGAAGAAAAACGGCAAACCATTAACTGTAGAACTTAATGTCGGATTAATCGACTTTCAAAAGAAGCCTTCTTTTCTTACATTCATCAGAGACATCACTGAGAGAAAACAAAAAGAATTAGAATTAGCAAGGGAGAAAGATCTATCTGAGATTCTGATAAATGAAATGCCATGTATAGCAATACTCCTAAAACCAGGAACGCGAGAAATAATCGCTTCAAACAAACACGCGGTTGAAGTAGGAACTATTCCAGGGAAAAAATGTTATGAAACATGGGGACAACGACAAGATCCTTGTCCCTGGTGTCTCGCGCCTGAGGCTTGGAAAACGGGAAAAGACCAACATTTGGAAGTAAAGGCTTTAGACGTTATTTGGGATGCACATTGGATTCCAATTACGGATGATATATACTTACATTATGCTTTTGATATTACTGAGAGAAAGAAAGCCGAAAATGTGTTACTCCAGCGAACTCATGATCTTAATGAACGTGTTAAAGAGCTTAAATGCTTGTATGGCGTATCCAAAGTGTTAAATGATTCTCAAAAATCACAGAGCAAGGTTTTTCTTGAAACTCTTCAATTAATTCCCCCAGGATGGCAATATCCTGAAATCACTGTTGGTAGGATTACATTTGAGGGAAGGGAATACATAACAGATAATTTTCATGAAACTCCTTGGATGCAGTCTGCTGAATTTGCAATCTCAGAGGAAAAAACAGGATGTATTGAGGTTTATTATTTGGAAGAAATGCCCGAATCAGCTGAAGGGCCTTTTCTTAAAGAAGAGAGAAATTTGATTAACGCTATTAGTAGAGAATTAGCTGATTTTATCGAACATAAACACGCTGAAAAAGCCTTACAGGAAAGCGAACACTATCTTAAAGAGGCCCAAGGTTTAGCGAAAGTTGGGCATTGGAGACTAGAACCCAAAAGTGAAAAAATAATAGGTTCTGATGAACTATTTCGAATTTTTGATTTAACTCGGGAGGAAGCAACATTAGAAAAATTTCTTGAAGTTGTACATCCAGATGACAGAGAGTATGATATGTATCATATCCAGAGGGGGATGGAGTTTGGAGAGTCTTGGAATATTGAACACCGATTAATTGTTCAGAATGGAACAGTAAAACATATACGTGCTATAGGAGAAGCACAAATGGATAATTTTGGAAAAGTAATTCAATTAATAGGTACTGTCCAAGATATTACAGAGCAAAAACAAATCGAACAAGAAGTGAGAAAATATTCAGAGCAACTAGAAACTATTGTGCAGAATTTTCCTGGGTATATTTTCTTTAAAGATCTGCAGAATCATTTCTTAAGAGTCAATGAACTGACTGCAACAACTCATAATATGACCATAGAAGAGATGACTGGCAAAAGTTTGTTTGATTTATATTCTAAAGAGGAAGCACAAGAATCTTGGGACGATGATTTAGCAGTAATAAAGAGTGGACAACCGAAATTAAATTATGAACAGAAATCGGAAACACCTGAGGGTATATTGTGGCTTACAACTAGTAAAATTCCTTTAAAGGATGAAAAAGGTGAAATTACAGGCATACTAGGATTTTCTATTGACACAACAGAACGTAAACGAATGTTCGAAGAATTAAAGGCTAGTGAGGAAAAATATAAACTAATAGTTGAAACTACTCAAGAAGGGCTTTTAATTCTAGATGATGAGGGAAAAATCACATTTTGTAATCCCCGAATGGAGGAAATGCTTGGATACTCAGAGGAAATTCTACTTAATCAACCAATTTTTGAATTCATGGACTCAAACCTTGTAAATAACACCAAAATGGTACTTAATAGCTTTAAAAATAGTATAAGAGACTTTAGCAAAATTAAGCTATCTAGAAGAGATGGTACTGATTTATGGGTATTATTTAATTCAAGTTCGATCCTTAATGCTGAAGGGAAATCGACTGGAATACTAGGAATGTTAACAGACATTACAGAAAAAAAGAAACGAGAGGAAGACACCTTAAAACGCCTGATGAAATACAATATTGAAAAAAGAAATCTATATCTTACTGTAGAATCTACTCCTACTTTAACTATAAGCGTTATCGATGACATGGTGAGATTAGGACATTATACAAGTGTTATCTCTCGGAACCCTAAATCAGATTTTGGGGAAGATTTTCATTGTGATCAGTATTTTTGGTTATCAGAAAAAATAGAAAAAATAGAAAAAACAGAAAAAAATATGTCAATACCTTCCTCTTTAGAAGCTCTTGCAAATCTTCAAGAAATTTTTCCTCGTAACAGTGTAATCTTATATGATAGATTAGACTATCTGATATCAAGATATGGATTCACAGACACACTCAATTTTGTTTATAAATTAAAAGATCTAGCGATTATACGAGATTTGGCTATTCTTCTATCTATTGATCCAGATACAATAACTCCGCGCAGGTTAAAATTACTTGAAAAAGAAACACAACCTATAGAATCAAGATTTTTGGCCCAAATATCAGATGAAATTCTTCAATTACTCCGTTATATTTACAGTCAGAATAAATTTGGAAATAAACCATCTTATTCAGATATTGGGAATAATTTAAATCTAAGCCGACCAACTGCAAGGAAGAAAATCAAACAATTAGTAGCAACGGGATATATAAACGAACAAAGATTTGGTAATCAAAAACTCCTAGAGATAACAGAAAAAGGAAGAAGCTTATTCGTTCTCTAAGATTTTTGTTTTCTATTCTTTTCTATACTTTTTCCTATATATATATATGAACTGAATTACTTGTTTTACTATAGTTTTATACTATGAAAAAACTATGGTAGATAAGAGGTTCAAAAAATGAAAAAGAAACAAAACAAAAAATTTTCTAAAATTTCTATTAATAATATGAAAATATCCTATAAACTGATAGGTGCTTTCGCTATCGTCGCATTTCTATCTGGATTTGTAGGGATCTATTCCGTTTTTCAGCTTAATACATTGGAAATGACAGTCACCGAAATCATCGATGTTAATGTTGCACAAGCTGATTACTCAATGGAAACCAGCATTGATTTGAAAACACAAGTGATATCAATTCATGCTGCAATGCTTGGTGAAGAAGGTGCGGCCACAGAATTTAACACTGCTGATACAGACATAAAGCAAGGATTCAATGAACTAGAAACTTTATTAGTGGGAACTTCCCATGAAGATGAGGTAGAACACTTGGAAGAGGATTATATAGAATTTCTAGAAAAATGTAACGGATCAAATGGTGTTTTTGCTAGCATGGAAAACTATCAAGTGGCCTTACAAAGGCAAAAGGAATTATATTTGAGGATAGATGAATTATTAGATGAATTAGATGACGATTTAGAAACGTTAGAAGAATTGGTCATTGATTATGCAATAGAAAACGCTATCGCAGTTAATTCTACTCTTACAGATAATGCAATGGAATTAAATCTACTGCTTTGGCGAAGTTCGGATCGTGCACGAATGTATATGGCTACAGAGCTAAACGATTCAGCTGAACACACTGCTTTAAGACAACAAATATCTAGTGAATATGCTGATTTGTCATCAATTTTAAATGAAAGTTAATTTGTCAAAACTGGACTTGAAAAAGAATTTACTGATCTCATGAACGAAACTGAGACAAATTTTGATATAGC
>JAUUVJ010000191.1 GCA_030589605.1 Candidatus Hodarchaeota archaeon
ACTTCATGAGATGAAAAAACGTCAAAAATCTGTAGGATTGTCATCATTGTGCGGTGGCGGAGGTTTAGGTATGTCACTCCTTTTAGAATCCTTTTGATCAAATCCAAAGAACATATCCAATGTAGGACGAGAAATGCCCTTTTCCTTTTGTTTTGCTCTTGGGATAATTTCAGGTTTGCCAGTTAGATGTTTTAAACAGTCAAAGTTCAACTTAAAACAAGCCTTCTCCTTTTGACAATCCCCTTCAAATTTAAATTGATTTCCCTCATTTATTACTTTTCCTTTCATGTCTTTTTCGTTACAAGAACATACGGTGTTCTGTCCTTTTTGTGAACTTTTTCCAGCATTTAAATCTCGAAAGAATGCATCAAAAGACATTAGAATGATAGAACCCCTATCAAGAATTATAGAAACTTTACCTATTTAACAGTTCTCATTATTGTCGGCATAAAAATATATGTATTACTCAGAGTACTATCTCTTTGTAAATTAAACGAAATCCTTCTTAATTAGTCTGTACTACGTTGATTCATAATTAATAAGGCTTAATCACTTTTCATCAGCTTTAATCCTTTATCATTTTTGTATTCGTTAATTGTTATGTTAATAAAATTATTTTCTTTAGGTATTTACTGAACAGCTTTATGTTAATAAAATTGAAGAAATATTTATATGTATTAGAACCATGAATTGATAATTCATACAACTAAAAAATTCTTGAAAGAAGAATATTAAAATAGATCAAATTGAATGGAATTATAAATAGTACCATATCTTTTACACAAAATCCATAGCCAATATTATAATTCAATAATAAAAATGGTAAATTATGAATTTAGAAGACAACACTATAGATAAAGCATCATTACTAACTGGTGGGGAGCAATATGATTTACTAGTTAATTGGAATAAAAGAATTAAACATGAAATTCCTTTTTTGGACGATATGCTTAAACATAATAATGTTCCTGTTAAGACAATTCTCGAAATAGGATGTGGAACAGGTCATCATACTAAAGCATTGGTTGACTTGGGTTACAAATTAACAGGAATTGATATTGATGAATCAATGATTGAAAGAGCACGAAGTCGTACAAAAACAGCTGATTTTTTGGTGACGGATTTTTTAGATTCTCCCATAATAATTAAACAAAAATTCAATGCAATCATCAGTCTTGGGAATTCCATTGGTTTAATTGCATCCTCTTCAAACTTTGATGAAGTAATTAGTCGCTTCCCTAAATTTTTAGAAGTATCAAATAGTATAATTATCTTTCATTTATTAAATACAGAGAAATCAAGAGAAGGATGGTCAACACCTCGAACTATTCAAACTGAAACAGGTGAATTTCTCTTTTTGAGAGGATTTTCTACTTCAAAGAATTCTGTTCATCCACAAATTTTAACCCTGTTTAAAGAAAAGAGCAAAGAGAATTGGATTATAACGTCAACTGGGAAGGCAAGTATTCCAAGAATTACTAGGAAAGATATGATTTCACTCCTTGAAAGTTATAACTTTCACGATATTCAAATTTATGGAGATTATCAGAAACAGATTTTCGATCCGAACACTTCTGTAGATATGATCATAGTTGCACATTACTGATGAATTATTAAAACAAATAGAGTCATTTATGAACGATAAATGGGTAAATATGAAATGTTACCACTAGAATGGAAAGAATTTCTAATTGATCTAATAAAAAGAGAAAAACAGATCCCCTGCTTGATAGAATTTATATATTTCATTATAACTTTCAAGTTCATTTTTCCAGATATTTTAGTAAAAGAATTCAATTCAAAAAATGAATTTCTAGACTATATAAAAAAGCTTGATATAATGAATAAGGATCTTTGGCAAAGTATTATACTACGTAAATTGTTTCCTTTTACAATAAATGATTTGCTATTAGAATATTTGTTGACTGAAGAAAAGTGGTGGATTTATATCAGGGATAACTCAATAAATATTTACGAATTATCAGATATACATGAATTTCTTGAAGAACCAAAGCAAAGAAAAAAAACAGGATCATTTTTCACTCCAGAAAACCAAGTTAAACTTCTTTGTCATTACGCACTTTTTTTCTTTTTTAAAAATAGAAATGATTTGATAACTGATGATGAAACAATTTATCAAATTATATTTCTTAAAAACTATCCAAAAGATCTTTCAAATGATTTACTCTACAAATTTAATGACTATTTGTTAAAAATTAAGATATTAGATCCTTCCTGTGGATCAGGAACATTTCTTTTCGAAATGAGTGAAATTATTGCATCATTGATTCTTAAGAATCCATTAAATAAACAAAAACCTTTAGAAGAGACCAATAAGCTACTAGAAAACGTCTTACTAAATCTTTACGGTTTTGATATTAACCGAAACAGTATAAGAATAGCCAAAATAGTCCTTATGCGAAAATATTTTCTTCTATTTTCTTCAAACAGAGAACTCAAGGAGAATTTTATATTATTTCTATCTCGTTTGAATCTACATCAACAGGATTTTCTAACAATTACTCCACCAATCAGTAAGGATATTGATATTTGCATTGGTAATCCTCCTTATGTTCGTCATCATGGAATATTTGAAGCTGAAATAGATAGAAAAGAACGAAAAAGGGATTTATCATATAAATTTCAGTCTTTCTTTCCTGAAGTAGATATTAAGTGGGATTTTAAGGCTGATCTCTATATTTATTTTTGGATAAACGCAATAGCGACTGTTCCTCCTCAAAGTATCATTACATTCATTGTTTCACGAGCTTGGCTTTCTTCACGATACACAACACCGATTTTTAAACTACTTAAACACTATTTCAAAATTGACTTGATTTTAGAGTCTCCCTTTGAAGTATGGAAAAAAGCTGATGTACGGACACATATTTTTTTCGGTCACAAAGAATTATACAATACAAGTAGTAAAGAAACTACATTTCTTATCTGGAAGAAAACATTTGAGAAATTACTAACCTCTAAGGAATATATATTAGACAATTTAGCAAATAAACCTGTAATTTTTAATACAAATGATACTAAAATTGAAATTCGATCATTAGAATATAATACTCATCGTATTACAAATATATCTAATTATATTCCATTTCTATCAAGTGAAAAAGAAACATTTCCACTTCTCAGATTAGATTACTTTGAAATGGCACCATTCATTCTATTAGATGTTCTCTTAGAGAAAAAACACAAATTTTCCTTATTGAAAGATTTAGGAAAAGTGGAAATGGGTTCAACAACAGGGGCGAATAAGATATTTTATTTAAATCAAAAGATAATAGAAGAATGGAGTATTCCTGAAAAACATCTCCATAAAATGACTAAATCTCCAAAAGATTGGAAAACAATAAATGAAATCTATAAAGATAAAATCAAGTATTTCTTGTACGTTCTTGAAAAGCCTTTAAACAGTTCTTCTCCTCAATTATCCCATTATCTTAATACTCACCAAGAAATGATAATGGAAAGACCGTATTTTAAGAATAGAACAACTGAAAATTGGTTTCGTGTTCCTCTAATTAAACCTGTTATTCTAATTCCTAATATGATTTATAAAAGATCATTTGTAGTACAAAATCAGAATTTTCACATTGATAAACAATGGATAGGATTTTGGCCAAAAGATGATAATTGGAATGTTATTTTACTTGCTTTTCTAAATTCATCACTCGGTATTCTTCTAAGAGAAATACAAGGTACAAAAACACTTGGAATGGGTTCTTTAAAGTTATCCTTAAAGGAAGTTGAGAATTTATTAGTGATTGATCCTCGTAAAATACCATCAAATACGATTAGTAAATTAGAAAAACTGATTACTCAACTAGGTGATTTTAAAGTTGAAAATATTTTAAATTCAAGAACTAAATATACAGACGAAAGGACATCAAGTTATTATACAGTAAGAGACAAAATAGATCAGGTAATTCTGATTGATTATTTAGAATGCGAACCAGAAACAATGAAGACAGTTAAGCAAATATTAAATTTTGAAGTTAATTGGCGTCTTGCTAAAGAATATGATTTATTAAAAGAAAACTAAAATTGATGAACTTATTTTAGATTAATAGCTATATTGGTGATTTTATGAATAAACAAGCAATATTTCATGAGAAATTTTATGAAGAGTACACATCTGATCCGGCTGCTGACTCTGGTAGAATGGAAACCATCATTAAGGAATTAAATGATTTTGAATTAATTGAACCTCAATCAGCTTTGGATGAAGATATCCTACTTGTACACACTGAAGATCATTTGAACAGAGTGAAAAAAATACGAGAGCAGATTTACCCTGTGGCATTGTTAGCTGCTGGCGGTGCGATATTAGCTAGTGAGTATGCAATCACAGAAAAACAACCAATGTTTGCAATTATCAGACCTCCAGGTCATCATGCGTCACCAGAAGGTTTCTGGGGTTTCTGTTATTTCAATAATATAGCAATAGCAATTCAGAAATTAATTAAGGAAAATAAAATTAATAAAGCGGTAATAATTGATTATGATTTACATTTTGGAGATGGAACAGATAATACATTTTCAAAAACATCAAAAGTTATTTATTATTCCGTCAAAGGATCTGATAGAGCTCAATTCATTAGCAATATGGAATCTTTTTTAGAAAAATGTGAAGATATCGATATAATAGCAGTATCAGCTGGTTTTGATAGACATGAGGATGATTGGGGTGGTCTCCTTACAACGGATGATTATGAACAGATAGGTAAAATTCTTAAAAAATCTGCAGAAAGAATGTGTAATAGAAAAAGATTTGCCGTTCTCGAAGGTGGGTATAATCATGCAGTACTAGGGAAGAATGTTCGAGCATTCATTAATGGATTTTATTGAAAAAACGAAATATTAATTTCATCATTGTTTGATTTTTGTACTTAATACATTATAGAATAATTAGTAGACCAATTTAATAGTTCTTTCTTAGCTACTGGATCAAATCTGGATAATGATTGTAATGAACGTACAAATATCAGAAAGATAAGTCTAACAATTAAAATTTTTGATCGTTCTCTTCCTGGTTTAATTTCAACATAATTCAATGATTTTTCCACAATGATCTCCTAGTTTTTAATCGGTATATTGCCATAACTGTTTAACTGAAGTACCTTCTGTTAATATAATAGGGATGAGTAACACTAATGCCATTATAGCATCAGAAATTCCTACTACTAGGTATATCAATTCTAGTTCTTTGTTAATAACTCCAATTATCGCAATTATTAAATAACTAAAACGAAGAATCACCATACCTAATCCAATAAACGTCATCTTTTTCACATTAAAATAGCCAGCGTAACATAAACAATATCCCGCGAAAAGTAAGAATAATCCAGTAAGCTGAACAAAAATCATATTATTAGGTTTTGTTATGCTCAAGATTGATACAATCAGATCTGGAAAGAATAATAGCCCAACACCAAGTAATAAATCATAAACCCCTCCTAAATAAAAAGCAGTTTTTAAAACTTGATCATCTTTAAATTTTTTCATTCATTGAGTACCTCTTTCTTCAGAAGACTACATATCGTTATTTAGTCCTTATTTTTTTTTCCAACATTGAAAAGAAAGCTGATAGATCAATATTCCCACCTGAAATTATTAAACCTATTTTTAAACCTCTAATATCAATAAGATTTTCCTCGTTAATCTTGAATAGCCCAGCTAGGGGAACTGCTCCTGATGGTTCAACAATTATTTTCATTCTTTCCCATATAAACCGCATAGCTTCAATGATACTCTTTTCAGTTACTGTAAAGATATTCTTGACGTTATCCTTAATTACTTCAAATGTAATATCACCTAATGAAGTACGTAACCCATCAGCAATGGTATCTGGATCTATAGATGGATAAATTTTAGTACCATCTTTAAATGACTTAAAAGCATCATTTGCATTCTGTGGTTCAACACCAATAACATGAGTTGAGGGTGATAATCCTTTAACTGCGAGACTAGTACCACTTATTAACCCTCCTCCTCCTATTGGTGCTAGGATGATATTTAAGTTTTTTTCCTCCTGGAGTAACTCATACGCTGCAGTACCGGCCCCATGAATGACTTGCCAATCATTATAAGGATGTATTAAGATGGAACCATGCTCATCGATGAATTCATTAGTTCTTTCAACTATATCCGATTGATTGTTATCACACTCGATAACATTAGCACCATAGGACTTAGTTGCTATTTTTTTTATCTTTGGAGCATTACTAGGCATGATAATGGTAGATTTAACACCTAACACTGTCGATGCTAACGACACTGCTTGCGCATGATTTCCTGAAGAGTGAGTTACAACACCACGTTTCCTTTCTTCTGCTGAAAGTTGGATTATAGCATTAAAAGCGCCACGTGCTTTGAATGCTCCTATTCGCTGAAAATTCTCACATTTGAAACTTATTTTAGCTTTAAATAAGTTATCTAGTGTTCTAGAACTCATCACAGGAGTATAATTTATATATTTACGAATTCTGTTGAAAGCTTCTGATATTTCATTCATAGTTTATACCTTATAACTTATTTTTCACATTGATTCTTCTAGAAGTGAATTAATATTTCTGTTTATTCTTACTGATGAATTATGTTCACATTTAATATTGATGTAGATGGGTTATTTTAATCAACACTTAAATTTTTAGTTTACAACTCTCTATCAGTGGTTTTTACTATAAATGAAATACTAATTTCTTTATTTCTTCATTAGTTTTACTCTTTGAAGGTTTTTATGATTTTTGAAAACATGATTATGCAATTTCTCAATCAAGAATTTCTAAAGATGTTTCTAATTGCTAAGATGTTAATTATAAGGCTATTAGAATATCAATTTAGAATATCAAGAATTTCTTAAGAATATGTTTTTAATATATAATATACAATTTTAATATAAAATACTGTGAAAAAACCCTAGTTCTATCTGATAAATTAGTCTAATTAAATAAAGTATCAAACATACTCTTATGATATTTAATTTCAACAAGAAATTTATTGAAAAGTCGGTTTATCAAACATTAAAGTAATAATAAGGATTCATTCAATGCAAACTTGAAGGCATCTTCATGAAACAAACTGTTAGAATATTTATTGTAGATGATTCAGCAGTTGCTCGTCAAATTCATACTAAAGTAGTAACAGAAGCAAATAGTCAATTCACCGTTGTTGGTACTGCACCAAATGGCCAAATAGCACTTGAAAAATTAAAATTATCGAGATATAGAGCTGATGTAATCTTAATGGATATTATGATTCCTGAAATGGATGGTATAGAAACAATTAGCCATATTATGGATCAATTCCCAACACCAGTTATCATTGTTTCATCACTAAGTCACAAAGATGTAGATATTGCATTTTCAAACAAAGGTATGTCAGCTTTTGAATCTGGTTCAGTTGAATTTGTCAAAAAAGCCAATGTTTTAGATAAGAAAGATTTTCTTCGATTCAAAATAGCTCTAAAACAAAAAATTTCTAATCTATCTCAAGTGAATCT
>JAUUVJ010000127.1 GCA_030589605.1 Candidatus Hodarchaeota archaeon
AATACTAAAACTAAACAAGAAGTAATTTTAGGAGACAGTTTTACAGTTTTAGATAATATAGAACAGAATTCTGTAGATTTCATTGTTACATCACCCCCTTATTTTAATATTCTAAAGAAGAAACCAGATCATAAAGTTAAGGAATAACGCCTGAAACAAAATTTGGCCACTGATTATTCAAATAATCATAAAGATTTAGGTAATTTTAAGGGTTATCGTGAGTTTTTAGATAGATTAATTTCAATTTTATCTAAATGTGAAAGAGTACTAAACCCTGCTAAGTATATGTGCGTTATAGTAAGTGATTTCAAGCATAAAAGTGAATTTACCCCCTTCCATTCTGATTTGTATTCATTATTAGAATCGGAATCGAGTTTTTCTCTAGAAGGTATATCCTTACTAATCCAGAATGCCAAGAAATTATATCCTTATGGTTATCCGTTTGCATATGTTCCAAATATTCATCATCAGTATATACTAATATTTAGAAACAAGAAATAACAACTAAAAAAGTGAGTTTAATTTGGATTCTTTACATTCTAGAAATCAAAAGGATAAAACTACTAAATTTACCCCAAAAGAAATGAATGATCAAATGAATACGATAATTGAAGGAGATTTTTTAGAGATAGTTAAGAGATTTCCTGATAATTCTTTTGATTTAATAATTGCAGACCCCCCCTATAATCTCGGAAAAAATTTTGGAACGGAAAAAATATGGGATGATTTTCGCACATGGCTAGATTGGTGTAAAACTTGGATCGTAGAATGCCGCCGAGTGCTGAAACCCACTGGATCCATATTTATTTACGGAATACATCATTATCTCTGCTTTATTCAAGTTTTTTTGTATGAGATAGGGCTGAAATATAGACGACAAATTATCTGGCATTATGAAAATGCGTTCTCTACCTATACTCGAAGCCCAAGAGCATTATATGAATCGATCATATGGTTCTCTAAAAGTGATGAATATACCTATAATATGATAAGAGAACCCTATAAAAGCCAGGAACGATTAAAAAATAAAATCATTAAAAATGGCAAAGTGTGGAAACCCAATCCTGAAGGCAGACATGGAGGGGATGTATGGAACATTCCTATACTAGCTGGTAAACGTTTTGCGAAAGAAAAAACCAACCATCCCACCCAAAAACCCTTAGCTCTTTGTAGAAAAATAGTAAAACACTTTTCAAATCGTGGAAATTTAATTTTAGTCCCTTTCACAGGATCGGGATCAGAATGTATTGCGTGTAAGATAGAAAATCGAATGTTTATAGCAACAGAATTAAATCCTCAATACGTTCGATTAGCGGAACGACGAATTAACTCAATGTTAATATAACAAGAAGATATTACCTCTCGTGCTCGAATACTCTGTTAATTTGCTATTGAGCAACTCAGTACTCTGTATAATATTTCAGATTTTTCATATGTTTTTCAAAACCTTTTGATGATTAATTCACAAGTGAGATTTTAGACTTTGATTAATAACTTTTTCTTCTTTCATTTAAGTGGACATTCCAAGGTTCCATAAAATATGCTGGTATAACATGCATTACAGCTTTCACAAAATGCAGGTGTGTGATCACCACTTTCCCATCGATTTGGAAGGTCTGGTTCGTAAATTAACGGTCTACTCATTGATATAAAATCAGCAATCCCTTTTTGGATGAATTTTTCCGCTGATAATGGATTTCTAATCCCACCCATAAGAATAATTTTACAATCATCGGTGATCTCTCGAATTTCTTCCGCTGCTGATAGAAAATAATTCTCTTCTTCAGGGGTTTTTATTTCCACACTAGGAAGGGTATTATCTGTTCCTATAAGATCACCACCTCCTCCACTTGGTTCTATCGCATCAATTCCTGTCTCTGATATGATCTTTGCAATTGCTTTTCCTTCGTCTAAAGATAAACCACCTGGTAAATCCCCGTCCTGAGATTGTAATTTAATAATTATAGGGAAATTCTTTCCAATTTCGTCTCTAAGACCGTTGTAAATCTCTACTAAGATTTTTGTGCGGTTCAGAATGCTTCCACCAAATTCATCAGTCCTTTTGTTAGTAAATGGAGATAAAAAACTGCTTAGAAGATATCCGTGAGCAGCGTGCAATTGAACCATATCATATCCGCTTTCAAAAGCTCTCCGACCACATTCCACAAAAAAAGGAATAATATTTTTTGTGATTTCTTCTGTAGAAAGTGCGCGTGGAACACGGCCCGTTACAGGGTAAAAAATTGAAGAAGGTGCAACTGCTTCATACTTTTTATATGCACTTTGACGGCCTGCGTGAACAATTTGAGCAGAAATTTTCACATCATAATCATGGACAGCTTCAGTCAACTTCCTATGACTTAAAATAAATTCATCACTATATAGACTAGTTCCATTCTTTGATAGAGTACTTGAAGGATCAACTGCAATCCCGCCTGTGATAATTAATCCAACTCCCCCTTCAGCTAAATCGGTATAAAGTTTAATGATCTGATCACTAGGATGACCATCCTCAGCCATGTTCTCTGCTGTCGCTGATCTCACGAATCTATTTTTTACTTGGACATTTCCAATTTTCTCTGAATTAAATAAGTTTTTCAGCTCCATCTTCTTATCTTTCCTGATTTGGGGACATAATTCAATATATGCATGATTAAAATTAATTGTTTTCGTTGATTTCGAGCAAGGTGATTTACATGAAAAGAGTAAATACTGTTGTAATATATTAAACGACATTGCTCAATACATTTTTTGTATAGTTAAAGAGTAACTAATTACTATTTTTAATCATATGTATAAGAAAAATCAAGATTGTAAAATATTCAGGAAAAGAAAAAAATGTGGAAATAGGAAGAAACTCACTTTAACTTCTTTTGAATTTTATCAACAATAGGTCTGAAATAGTCGAATGGTACAGATATCCCCTTATCTTCTTCGGAACGAATGGTTGGATCAAGTGGAATCTGTCCTAGAAGTTCTGTATCAAATTCCAGAGCCATTTTTAATCCTCCACCTGCCCCAAACAAGTCATGCTTGGTATTACAGGAAGGACAAATAAATGATGACATGTTTTCTATTATTCCAAGTACTGGTCGTTCCATCTTTCGCGACATTACAAGAGATTTTCCTGTATCAAGAACAGAAATAGCTTGAGGGGTTGTAACTATAACAACTCCATCCATATCAGGTATCATTTGCATCACTGAGATCGCTTCGTCTCCTGTACCTGGTGGCATATCAAAAATCAGAACTTCTAGATCTCCCCATTCAAAATCAGTCAAAAATTGTTGAATAGCCTTGATTTTTAATGGTCCTCGCCAAATAACTGGACTAGAAGGATTTTCAAGAAAAAAAGCCATTGAAATAACCTTAATCCCAAGAGGACCAATTATTGGACTAAGTTTGTCATTTTCTTGTGGTTCGATTCTCTTATCTTCCATTCCTAGAATCTTTGGAATGTTTGGACCTGAGAAGTCTAAATCAGCAATGCCGATTTTTCCTGACGGATATTTTTCTGCAAATGCCAAAGCAAGGTTAGCAGCAACAGTTGATTTTCCAACGCCTCCTTTGCCAGAAAGTACAACGATTTTATGTTTAATTTTTTTAATATGTTCTCTAATTTCCTGATCAGGTGTTTTTAATTGAGTTTGCATCTAGTTATCCTTCAATGATTCATTGGTGCTTTTTTTTCCCTTAATTAGAATTCAAAAGAGCTGAATAATCATCAGTTTAAGGCAATACTCTAACTATTGGACACATAAATATGAAGATCGCTTTAATGATTTCAACTACTCAAAATGTTAATTATTCAACATTTCTACTCAAAGTATTCATTTCAGAAAGTTCTCTTTAGCTTTTCGAACTGCTGCGCTTTTGTGTTGAATGACTTTGATTTTAACCTTTATTTTGATAAAATCCTTCTAAATAACTTTTTATCTTTACTGTTGAGTTTAATCTATCTTTTTTTTCAAATAGGACTATTTATCTTTTACATCTGGAGGATGTTTTACATAATTATTGATATAATGTTGTAATGAGTCATTGATAGCTTTGTCTAAAAGGTGATCTTTCTTTTTTACACGAACAACCCTCTCGAGTTTGATCTTTAAGCCATTAAAAATAAGTATACTTCATTTGAAATTTTTGCTAGAGTGACACATTTTCGAAAAACTTGTCACTTTCGCGTATCTTGCCGCTATATCTACATGTGTTATACATGTTTTTTATAACACACTACCTATTTGAAAAACCAAGGATGCGTTATTAAATGCACGTTACTCAACAATTTGGACTGAAAAAATCATTAGATCATCTTTTCCAGCTAATTTACATGTCTTCCAATCTTTTTTCATCATTTGAGATTCAAGATCAGCTGTGTTTTCTCGAAATTAGCAATAAAACTCCTTATTCCGAAGTAGATCAACAAAAACTTTTAACGTATTTCCTTGACTTGGTAGAACATTTTACCCACGAGAAAATTCATTTGATACAAGATCCTGTGAATACCACTCGTTATGCGGTTAGTGGAGGTCTCTAGTCATGTATTCTGATTATTTTTCCGTTCACAGAGATGAATTATCTCAAAAACGAGAGAAGAAAGACGTATTTCGGAATGATACAATTATGAATGATGAGGATAATAGACAAAAAGCAATTGAGGTAAGTGAGGAGAAATTAGCCATGTTCTCTGATGTCGCTGATCGTGCTCTTTTGTTACTTTCTTTCAAGGATACACCAACTCAGAATTTAAGACATGTTATGAAGATTCTTGGAATCCAAACTCTAGAAGAAAAGAGGCATATTCTGAAAATTATCTTTCGTTTAATCCAAGAAGGTACTGTCTATATCCCACGTGGGATTGGTACTCTAATTGATACACGATTCCAATTTGACTTAGATAGTCCAATAGATAATGAGAATATTGATCTATGTCTGCTCAAACCTTATGACCAGCTGATTGAGGGATTACAAAAAGAGATCCTTGAATTACAGGAAGAAGATGAAAAAATAAAATAATTTTGGAGATGCGAAAGTGACTCTTAATAATATTATATCAAATGGTTCTAATGGGCCAGATGATAAAGAAAAAAAAATAAAGGAATTTAACGAGCTTAAAAAACTGTTAAATGTTAATGATACAGTATCCGAACATGAAATCATCGCTACTTGTCGAATCTTAAAGCATATGCAAACTCAATTAGATATTTCATCTCTAACACCTAATCATGAACTTGTTTCTTTATACAATAAATTGAAAGAAATTCGTGCTATTTTTGATCTTGAAACAAATAATTTTAAACAATTAAATGATCTTCTTATTGAGATCACAACTGTTCGAGAGATGGCTAACTTTGCAGAAGACAAACCTTTAGCAGACCTTCTTTTCGCACTTAGAGGGAAAAACATTTCTTCTTATGGTATTGGCAAAAATTCTCTCTTAGAAAAGTTGCTAAGATATTATCTTGAAAAATAAGAAAATTTTTTTCATAAACTTGAATAAAGTTTAAAGATAGTAATACGGACATTCTTGGAAGCATAGCATGTCTATTTCTTACAATATTTCGTTATTATATATCAAAATTAAAACTATTTCTTATAGGCAGTGAATAATATCAATTAAGTCCTTTTAAGAATGTCTTTAGATGTAAACTAAATTTCTTAGAACGATTGCTGTTCTCTTTCATTGAACTACCTATTTAGAAAAGTAAATAAAGGATGACTTCTATATTCAATCTTGCATTTCGTACATTTATCTATAAGAATAAATTTACACACTCCTCGATTAATTAACGATTGTTTCCAATTAAATTAACACTTGCCTATTTTCAAGGAAATACAGAATTAAAGTTTGAATAAAATTAGCGATTCTTCTTTCACTATCCTTATTGAATCTACTCCACGTCAGAAAGAATATCTATATTAATGGGTTGATATTTTGATAGAAAAGAATAATAATTATCATCTTACTTTAAAAGCTAAAAGTGAGGGTTTGGATCAACTCGCAGATCGCGCACTTATTTTGTTGTCTTTTAAAGATACATCAACTCAAAATTTGCGTTTTGTCCTTAATTTACTTGGAATTAAAACTCGAAAAGAGAAAAGAAGAATATTAGATATAATATTTCAACTTATTCGTAGGGGAATTGTATATATTCCACGAGGCTTACCTCAATTAGTAGAAGAGGGTCAAGATTTTAATATTGACAACACTAGCAAGCTTGGTAACATAGATCTTTGTCTTTTATGTCCTTATGATAAACTGATTAAAGAAATTCAAGATGAGATAAGCCAATTACGAAAAATTACAGAAACGAATTTGTAAAACCACATGAAATAATTTTTTATATAACAATCTCAAAATTATTTTCTTTCGAGATTATTATAAGGTGCCAGAATAGGATTTCTTTGCGAAAACTTTTTCTTTTTCAATTTTTAAAAGCTAGAATTGTGTAATAACTTCTCAATTTAACTTTTCTAATGCATTAAAAAAGAAGGTAGTAATTATGCATTTCCCATTTTCAATTAAAACTGCTCTCAATTGGCTTGATTTTGTACCAAGTTATTTGATATCCCTCGAAAACACGCAATTTGTTTATAATAAAGAATTTCATCAGTATATTGGATCTAAACTTGAAAATTTTTTCTTAGAAGCTCCCTCAGATTTTTTTTCTGCAATTAATTCAATTTTGTCCTCTGGAACAGAGTATGGGAAATATATTATGATTGAAGCATTAATTTCTGCAAAAGCAATCTGGAAGAATTTGTCTAATGGATATAATTTACAACCAATTCTCTTAGAAATGGCTCTATCCCCTGCTAAAATATATACAAAAAGTGCGGTACAACTTTCGAGTTATCTAGAAGAATCAGTTCTTCCTAAAAAGGATGAAGAATCTCTTAGAGATAGAAGAAGAGATATTTTAGGTTTTAAGGATTCAATTAGTCGCCAAGATCTTGATGATGAGATTCCTAAAATGAAAAAGAAAGGGATTTTCAGCCCTGAATCGGAGATAGAAGACGATGATGATTTCGAATCAGAAGAAGAATCTTTTTCAGCCCCTCCACCTGCTCCTGCAGGAATCGCGAGCCGTTCTGCATCTCTAAAATCCCCTCCTCCCTCTCCAGCTAAACAAGTTCCAATTTCTGAAAAGGAAATTTCCTTCCCTAAACCGAAAAGACCTTCAACTCCAATGCCATCTCCTATAGTAGAGCCATCTCCTCCTCCTCCTTCTCCTGCTCCAGTTATAACAGCAGCTAGTCTTGATAGCGTAAAAAGAGAAGAACCTGCTAAAAAAATGAAAAAAGAGAAAAAGAAAAAACTCTCTATTGAACCTCTAGAAGAATATATCGAACCTGCAAAAGACACCTTACACACCCATGTTCATTATTATTCTCGTATGAATCCTCGAAAAACTTATCCCTTTTTTGTATCAATTTCAAGAATAGCTAAAGAATTAAAGAAAGATAAAGTTCACTTCTTGTCTGGGGAAGAAGAAAAGGAAACCAGAGGTGAATTTGAAGCTCCTGATGATCTGACACAACAATTAATAATAGAACCTTTAATTCCCGGTTGTCTTATTCAACCTACTTTTCAATATTTTAGTCCTCAATCTAAAAATCTACCAAAAGAGTTAACCTTCTTTGTGACCCCTTTAATTGAAACTGGGCTTCGTTCTACAGCTCTCAATGGTTCACTTTTTATTAAAAATGATTTAGGATTAGTCTTACTAAAATTGAAGTTACCTGGTTTAGCTATTACTACTCATCGGATGAGTCAGGTTCTAGCAACTATTGGTACTATTGGAGGTGGAGCTCTGCCTGCACTAGATTTTATATATGAAGGTAACCTTCAAACAGAAGTTGCCAATCAATTAAGTGATTCTCTTCCCACCATAGCTGATCAAATTAATATGGGCATAGTTCTACTTGGAACCCAGATAAGCATTTTTGTTGGTGCCTTGGGACTCGGCTTTCTTTGGTGGTGGAAAAAGAGTCGGGCTAAATTAGCTCCTAAACATGATTTTATTCTTCATCTTCCTCAATAAACTAATTGATCAGTACAGTTTATTATTATCCAATTGCTACAAATTATTTTAAAATAAATGGAGATCCAACTATATGCGAGAAGCAGAAATTCAGTCTTATCCAAATCTACGTACTTGTACATTAGGTTTTGTAACTCATCGTGGTGCTGCTCACGATACCATAGCAGGAACAACTCAAGTTCTATTACAAACAATCTTTCGAGGAACTAGAAATTATACTGAATCAGATATCGCAAAGATGATTGATGGAACTGGTGGTTCGCTATTTTCAACAACAGAGAAAGATTTTACTATAATAGGAGCACAAGTTCAACCTAAATATGCAGTTAACACATTAGACTTATTATTCGATAGTATTTCAAATCCGTTAATGGAAAAAACCCATTTTGAGATTGAAAAAGAAAAATTACTTCAAACTTATTATCAAGTACAATCTAATTCTTTACAAAGAATGATACTCTTTGATGCTGATAAGGCTGTTTTCGGTGAAACACATCCGCTTTCACGACCTCAAATTGGAACACCTGATTCTCTTAGTAAACTTTCAATCGAGACAATTCAAAATACACAACAGGATTTATTGATAAAGCCTTGGGGATTCGCAGTTGGCAATATTTCTCAAAAACTCAAAACACAGCTCAAACAGAAATTCCAAGAATATCTTTCAACGACAGAATCTTTTAGTAAGAAAATGATTCCGTTTCCTAAAAGAGAAGTACCATCAAAAAATATCGTTACGTCTCTAGCAAAAGAAGATGGTAATGCCTATCTTTGTATCAACCTAATAACCAAATCTAATCCTAATATAATCGGATTAGCACGTTTTTCAAGTGCTATACTTGGGGAATCGTTCGGTTCTAGAATGTTCACAATATTACGAGACGAAAAATCGTTCGGTTATATTACGGGGTCTGCATTAAAACTCATAGATGACTCACTAGTATTGAGGTTTTTCATGGAAACTAAACCAAGTCGTACTGAGGAAGCTATCGACACTCTAACTGAAATAATCATTGGATTAAGTAAAGAGGAAATTTCAATTACGGAATATAATAACACCCGTGATTTCCTGTTAGGAAATCTAGATCTATCATTTGATGACTCACGAAGGATTGCTGCAAGAATTATTAATAGAGCTGTACATGGGTTATCTCCAGATATTGAAAAGGGATATAAAGAAATTCAGAGTGTGACTTCTAAGGATGTTCTATCAATATGGAAGACACTTTGTTCCCCTGATAAATTCAGTTTAGCAGTGGTTGGTAATATAGATCCAATAAAAATCCAAGAAAGATGGAAAAATACACAGATCAGTTAAGAAGAAGTGAGTGGAACTTGTTGATTTCAGAAGAATCAGAAACAATATCATTGGATAATAATTTAAATCTAAATCTTGTATCGATACCAGGCGGAAGAACAGTCTTATTTTCAGTTGCTTTCTATGCTGGAGCAATGTATGAAACAAATTTTGGTAAAGGATCCAATGATGGAATAAGTCATTTTCTTGAACACATGTTCTTTAAAGGCCCAACCCCTTCTAATAGAACAACTAAACAACTAAATGATGAGTTTACGAGATTAGGTGCTGATTTAAATGCTGGTACTACCTATGATCATACATTTTATTATGCAAAAGTACCAACGAGGAATTTGCACAAAGTTGCTGAG
>JAUUVJ010000364.1 GCA_030589605.1 Candidatus Hodarchaeota archaeon
TGCTTATGTATTTTGAGGTTATCAAATTAAGAAATGAAGAGTTTTCCTATGTATTCAAATAGGGAAATCTATCCCCCTTTTGTTAGGCCTACCAAAAATTCCATTCAGTAAGACATCAGAATAATTGAAAAGTAAATGCATTCTTAAATTCAAAGAAAATGTCAAAAAAGGTGTCATCTGAGAACAAGTAATTAATAAAAAAGTATTGTTCTATTACTTTTTCAAATTATGTCTAATTTTAAGGATATTTAGACAATTCTTGATTATATTTTAAAGATAAAGCCACAATAAATAAATCAGCGATTAAGCCATTATTATTCTAATCTTAGTAGTTCTGGGGAACTTTTGTCAATTACCACTGAATAAATTCAGTGGCTTGTAGCTAGCACGACACCATGACTCAACGAGACAATCGTTTCAGTTAAAGAAAGTACCGCTACATTGGGGCTATTGACGGAAGCCCTCCCGATCTCAGCTTTACCAAAATCGGATAGGTTACGGGCAGCATTCAAGTCAGCATTGAGTTCGAACCAACATTCACGACAGAAAAAGTGGGATTGGGAGGAGCGATTACTTTTAGAAATATACTCACATCGGGAACATCTTTGAGAAGTATACCGAGGGTTGACGTACAAAACGGTCTTACCAACTTTTTCAGCACGTTCAATAATAAATCGTTCTAGTTGATAATACGACCAGTTCCCAAACTGTCTACGAACCTTTTTATTGACTTTTTTTTTCTGTTTGCTGTGCGCCTTAAGGCCACGAATATTTTCTAATACAATACAATTATAGGGCATGTTACAGACCCATTTAGCTATCTTGCGGTTCTCATCAGTCATAAACCGTCTCTCTCGACCACTCACTTGCTTTAGCTTACGTTTAGATGATCGACTGCCTTTTGACTGAAGCTTTTTCCGCAATTGTTGATATCTCCACTTGACTGCAAGAATATGGTTGGTGGAATAAAAGCTGTTATTCGAACAGACCGCTATTCGTTTGATACCACGGTCAACTCCAAGAAAAGAGGAAGGTTCTTCCACAGGGACATCGGGTATCTCCATCGTTAAATGAGCGATAATTTTTTTCCTTCTTTTGTTGAAATAAAGCGTTAACGAGGTGATTCTCCCTTCAAAGTACCTTTGAAAATACTTGGAGACGATTAATGAATACCTCTTCCGACCTGTAAGAGTACTAATGGAAATTTGTCCACTGTCTAAAAACGGGGTGAATGTCCGTTGATTATACCGAACACCACTGAAAGGTTTCTTAAGAGGCTTTTTATGCTTAAACTTCTCCCTTTTGAGCATGTCTGAAGCCATGTCTCTAGCGCATTGGATTAACGAAGATTGTAACTTTGGATACGTTTCACGAAGGTCTCGATACGAGAACTCATGGAGTCTGTTCTTGTTATATGTTTGTTTTGTCCATCCAATGTCGATTACTCGTTGGACAGCCTTATTATAGACCCTGATGGTTTCTAGTAGGTCTGAATCAGCTGGCAGTGGACATTGAATGGTACGTTGCATTGCTGGTTACTAACCAGTCATATTAGTATTTAACTTTTGATTAGACCTTATTCCAACTATCCATCCTTTCTTTTTTAGCCAGTTTGTTCCCTGTTCCACTTCTTCGCTCTAGTTTCCCACGTTCCCTAAGAGGTCTTACTTTTATTATTTTAAGGGCTTTTTATCGCAATTCCTCTCCAGAATGAACTCGGGAGTTTCCTTGCGAGGACAAATATGAAAAAAAATTCTTCTTTAAGCTATCAAATTATTTAATGAAAAAATAACCAATCCTATTATTAAGCAATATTTTCCAAAACGATTTCCTGTAGGAGCATAAATTATTGTACCAAAAGTAGTTAACACCGCACCAAAAGGAATTGATAGGAAAATCTCTAGAAAAGAAGTCAAAAAGCTAGTCAGAATTTCATTTAACATTGAATCACAACTTTAACAAAGGCATATTTGGAAATTGAAACCCTAATGGCAATATCACACAAATTAAACATATAAAACTTTTTTTCAATCTTCTGATAGTTTTTTTATCAGAGGAAAGAAGAAAAAACCCAAGATTACCAATGAAGATTATTAGTGATAAGGCTGCGAAAAGAAAGAGTAAATAAGAAATGACGAAAGATGTAAATAGTTGAAATCCTTCAAAAGGTTCTGCTATCGGGATTGAACTTGGAGAATATGGATTAAATATAAAGAATAAAAGGCATGAAGTGACAAACGATCTTTGAATCATCACTTTTCCATCTTCTTCATTACTTTCCAAGAGGTACAGAATCGCACCTACAATCAAAGAGAGATTAGCTGATACAATTGCAATACACAGTAGAATTGGGAATAATCTGGAAAGAACATCGATTACTAAGACTGTTAAATTCTGTAAGTTACTCAAAAAATCGAGAGATAAATTATCAACTATTTCTGTTATAGTAATTGAAATATTCGCTATATTTGGTAAAAAACCAGAATTCATTTTTCAAATCTCAGAATTAAAAAAGTGAAGGAAAATATAAAGTCCCGAGCTTTTATATAGTGAAATTATCTAGTAAATCCTACGAAACTTCTTCTACGGTAAAAATATTATTAGCACACAGATCTAAAGTTATCTCTTTTAAATCTTCAGAAAATGTGTCAAGATTTATTTGATTTCTTTTAATTAGATATTTAAGAGTGAAGATATTTGTTTCAATACATGGTTTAGAAAAAAAAGATTTGATTTCGCTATCATATAAAGGTACAACTTCTCCTTTATCTGTTAATTCGTATAATCCAATTACAGAACGATTTTTCATTTTTCCTATCCATCTAACATCTAACTCAAGAAAAAGATGAGGAAAAGATGCTTTTAATAATTCTAGGGGTATATTGTAAATATCTTTCAAACGTGAAAATAATGATTTAGGATTTCTTCCATGAATTGTTTGAATTGATGGAATTCCAACAGAGAGAACATTCAAATATGCATTAAAATGACCTTTAGTCGACAGTTCACCCAAATTTATAAAATCTGGACTTCTGTGTAATATTTTTTGTACTTCTAATGACTTCGAAAATAACATACTTTCTTTAGGATCATAACCCAAACGAAATCTTACTCTATTTCCTTGTCTTGACTCAGTACTCTCAAGAACGTCTTCAACAGATAAAAGACGTAAGTAAGATGGAATATAATCGATTATGGCGTTTTGTAACGTTGTTTTTCCTGAATTTGGAGGACCAATAATTGACATTGATATTTGATTTCTAATCAATAATGATAGAAAAATTGCTTGAATTGAGGTAATGCTTTGGAGATTGATTAAATCTGAGAGTTTTAATTTTTTATAACGAAATTTTCTGATATCAATATGAATATCATCGATAATTAATGGAGGAATATCAACAGTAACTCTAGTATGAAATAGAGAGGAAAAAAAATCAGACTTCATTGTAGGATTAGCACGATTTAAAGAAAAATCATTCTCTAAAGCTACTCGTTGGATAAAAGCTTCTACCTCATTCTGAGTTAGACTTATATCTGTAATACATCTACCATACCTAGAATGGTCAAGATATATGTTTTTCTCACACGAATCTAAATAAATTTCGTCAATTTGGTCGTCAATCAATAAACTACCAATTTTCTCTAGATTAAGAACACGAAATAGAACAGGAATACGTATTTCAGATGGAACATCTATTTGTTGATATTTATTCTTAGTTAAATGATTATAAAGCTGATCAAATGTACAAAAATCTCCTTTTTGTAATACATACCTTTCTAATATTGATCGAACTTTATTTTCATAAAGATAGAAGTCTTTTAGATAAGAAAAAGTTTGAGAATTGTATTGTACTTCATATCGAACCTTTTTTTCTTCAGGTATCTCAATTATCTTTGTGATATAACAGGAATAAGAATAAGAACCGATTATTCTCTCATTTTCTAAGTTTACTTTAGAATAAGTTGAATGAGAATGATTCATAATCTCACCAAATGAATGGAAGCAGAGAACTACTGGGATTTCATTGAATTTTGAATCATTTGATCAAAAATCTTGTCGAGGTTCCTTGGCATATCAAGATTTCGATGTATAGTATTCATGATAGAATCAATCTGATTTTCAGCAATTTCAAAGCAGTATTTACGTCTGACAACCCCCTGGCCATCTATATAAAGGGTTAGAACATGACCTTCCTTTGAATGTGCTATTGCTTTCGTAATCAGAGAGTGTTGATCTCTAGCAAAGTTTAGTTCGCTTTCTGAGAGTATTATTGATTCTTTCTTCTTGCAAATAGGACACGTTGTCTCTATTATGTTTTTTTGTTTTTGAAGTACAGCCAATTTTATTCACAATATCCCTTTTTGATATAGATTAAAAGCTCCCCAAATTTCCATTTTCTCCATATCATCAAATAAAAAATCATTTTGATGATTATTTAACCTAAGAAACCCTTTAGATGTGAGTAGTTCATCACAATCAAACTCAGAAAATGTTGATCCACATTTGAATGGATTATCTCTTTTTTTTCTTCATTTTTAGGAACTTAAAAGTGAAAGAAGGAAATTAGGATCAAAAAGAAAGAATATATTCAACTTAGAGGTAATTCCCACATTTTAATGGATTATCTCATTTTATATCTTAATTTTTAGGAAATAAAAATTGAATGAAGTAAATTATCAATAAA
>JAUUVJ010000435.1 GCA_030589605.1 Candidatus Hodarchaeota archaeon
AATATTCTATTGCAAACCACAGGAAAGCAGTTTTGATATAATCATCACTCATATAATATTTATCAATGAAGGTTTTAAAATGATTAGAAAGACCTTTTCTATCGAAAGCAGCTTTTTCATGATGTTTTATCGTATCAAAAAAATCTGTAATCATGGTTTGACTATTAGGAGGATAGTGTTTAATGAATGTGGGAACTTTGGATAACACTATTTCTATAAATCGTTTCCAAGATTCTCTATGATACGCCATTAGATACAGTGTCTCCATTATATTTTAAGTGGTATTAACAATTAAGGAGTAAATTAAGTTAAGATTCATTTAAATATTTTTTATAAACTACTCATGCATTTATATTTTTTAGTTTTGTATTTCATTTTAATGAATACGATTCTAAAGAAAATAAGAGCGTCTTAAAAAGACGGGTTGATAACGGAAATTAAAAACTGGTTTTTTTGTAGACAATAGGCAACAATTCAATGGAGCGAGTGAATTATTATGATATAGTATAATATTTTGTGGATTTTCAGATTCTAATGAGTAAATAAAGGTAACTGACATAGGTAGAGAGAGACGGTACGATTAATGTAGTTGAGAGAAAAAAATGATTCAAAATACTAAAGCGTTTCACTTTGAGTATATACCATTTAAAATCGATAAATCTAGCATTAAAGTTTTTCAAAACGCAAAAGATGAGTTTTCTTTAGAATACGCTATTTTTGATCCAAAAACAGTTTTCATCAATATGTATCCTGTTACGAAACGAGGTTTAATTAGGAAAAAAAATCCTCAAAGGGGTATTGCAACAATCCAGCAATTTGCTAATGCAATGGGACTTCATCAAGACTTTCACAAGATTGAACTAATGTCTATTCAATTTATCCTCGAAACATTAAGCACTCATTTTAAAATTGGGAAAAAAGAATCACTTTTTTTCTGTGGAGGTTTAATGGGATTAAAAGGGGAAGTTAATCTCCCTTGTACAAATGCAGATGGTTTTACTGATGAGATATTAGAAATCTTAACGGATTATCCCCAATTCGCATTTATTCAGTTAATGTTTAGATCGAAAAAGATACCAAAGGATTTCCTGATAAAAAAAGAGACAGATCATCGTATGACTCAATTAAAATTCAATATACATCAGAATAAGGTAGAAAGAAGATTCGATCCAACTAGAATAAATATTTTAGAAGAAATGGGTTGTTTTGAATTTTCTCCACGAATAATGATTGTAGAAACAAGTAAAAGTAGTTTAGAATCGAAAATTCAGAGGTTATCTGTTATTTTCAATTCTATTGGATTAAAAGTCCGCACTTTCCCCACGTTCTGGCACCGTTTTTCTTCGCTACAATCTTTATGCATGAAAAGAAAATTGACTTCACCTATAATGTTAGATGGTTATTCGCTGATGAACTTCATATCTCCTCCTCAGAAACAGTTTTGTCATGAAGGGTATTCACTTATTCCCAACAAATCTGATTATCTTCTTTCATCAGGCATTAGACGCACATCTACTTACCAAGGTATAAACCTTGGAATTCCAATAATAAGTGGGAAAACTGCAGAAGAACCTCTGTTAATTAACGGTAAGGATCTTAACAGGCATATGGCGGTTTTCGGAATGACTGGGGAAGGAAAAAGTCGTTTTATTTACGGTTTAATCCACGAATTTCATAATAAAAAGGTAAAATTTCTTATTTTTGATCCAAAGGGAGAGTATCTCCAACCTGTTCAAACATTTTGTGATGATTTTCTTTACTTGAAGCCAGGTTCAGAAAAATTCCCTTGGGGAATAAATATATTTCAAATACCCCAAAATAAAGCTGGGGAAAATCTTATCCCCTTAGAAGATCATATTCAATTTGTAGTATCAATACTTGAGAATATTTTTGATGATACAGAAGCTGTTTCGCCTCAAATGCGCAAACTTCTCCATTTAGCGGCAATACGTACCGTCAAGAAACAGGGAGATCTTCAAACATTTATTTCACTTTTAGAAAAACCAAAGGATCTAGGTATTAAAGGAACTTATCTTGAAAATAGCGCTGCAGGTATTATCAATCGAATGGAAAGTTTACTTTTCGGTAATACAGGCCGTTGTTTCACAGTAACCAACACGACATTCGAAATTTCGCAATTATTATCTAAGAATGCCATTATCGATCTCTCTGGGTTTGAAGCTATGGAAGATCAAAAAGGACGAAAGATTTTTCTTGAAGTAGTCTTTCAATTTTTGTATTATTTCGTTAGAAGCTTCAGAACACCTATTAAAGAAGAATTTCTTCCAAAAAATGTCTTTATTTTAGATGAAATTCAAAAACTTGTTCCCCAGAAACACTATAGAACAAGAACACCCGAATCTATGATTGGTAGAGGTCCTTGGACTTTACGTGCATACGACATCTCTATGGTATTCATTGGTACTGATCCAATAATTGATCAACCTATGTTGACAAATACGGGAGTTAGTGCAATTTTTTTTACGAAATTCGATCCATATGCTATTGCAAATCTATTAGGTATCTCAAAAAATGAATACGAGCAATTACGTAATCTCCTAAAATCTAAACATGACGAAAGGAGATGTATCGTATCTATTGACGGCCATATTTCCTTAATAAAAACAAATAAATTTATACTACCACTTAAAAATCTTGAACCTTTAATTGAGCTTCAAAACCATTCAATACAGCAAGAATTACGAAATTCATACAATAATTTACATTTCAATCCTATTAAGAAGATTTTAGATAGATAAAGATTCAGTGATTACAATTTACCTTTCTCAATAAAAGACTGGTTAACCAATTGGGATACAAATCTGAGGAAAAAGGAATAATTGTTATTAAACAAGAAGAAAGCTACTCGAGTAGGTGTTCTTTCCTTGATAATGAACCAATTAAACACCATAAAAAATATCTAGGCCGCTGAATTACTAGGGGATTGTTTAA
>JAUUVJ010000331.1 GCA_030589605.1 Candidatus Hodarchaeota archaeon
ACTTGAATGCTAAAAAGCAGAGAGGAAAATTCCTTTTAAAATCTTTTTTTTGAAAGATTGGTTAGGAAATTACTCGCTTTTTCTCTTCGCTATTTTTGCTGCAAAAAATCCAATTGTGTTATGTAATGCAGGAAAGAATCTTCCTGTTCCCTTAATGGAAGAATCATTTATGAGATAACTTGGAGGTAACCAAGAAGGTTCCTTATTAAACTTTAACTGGTTATTCAGTATCTTTTGAATTTGATATTCTCCTTCCTCGGGATAAAGACTACATGTTGAATAAACAAGAGTTCCACCCGGTTTAATGAGAATAAAAGCAGATTTCAATAGTTTTTCTTGAAGTAAAACATTCCTATCCAAGAATTTTTTCGTTTGTTTCCATTTCAGTTCTGGGTTTGATGTAAAAGTTCCACTACCAGTACAAGGAGCGTCCAAAAGAACCTTATCAAACGATTCCTTTACTAATGGAGGATATATTCCATCCCATTGACTAATATCAACATTCTTCACCTTACTTCTATTTAGGAAATTAACCATTTTATGCAATCGCTTTTGATGAAAATCTCCAGCTATAATTGTTGATTTGCCTTTTGATTGTTGAGCTATTAAGCTAGTCTTAATTCCAGGAGCAGCGCACAAATCGCATATCAATTCATTTGGTTTGGGATCAAGTAAGAGAATGGAGGAATAAGAGGCTTTATCTTGGAATGTTATAACGTTTTTTTGATAATAATCACTTTTAACAATTCTTCGTTTATCCAGTGCTTTTGCTAAAAGAAGATTGGGGAAAGTGTTATCAGATTTTACTTTGATCCCAATTCTAGAAAAATATTCAATAATTTCGCTTTGAATTTCTGACAAAGACTCTGCAGGTATGGTAAAATTATTTATTCGAAGATAGGTAATTCCTTTTCTTGACCTTGTGTCCATTGCAATAATATTTTGTTTTATACTAGAATAATCAAGCACAGGTAATAAAGTTTTAATCATAAATGAAGGAACCGCACACTCAATACTTAATTTATCCACTTGCGTTTTTTTTTGAAGTGCTATCTCCCACTTGAAGGTAGATAATTTTTCATAAAACTTGAACAATATTTTCTTCTCTGGTATCCTTAAACTATCATTTATTTCATTTACAATCGTTTCGAATTGTGCTTCCTCCCAAAAAAATCGGTATGTAGTATAAATATAAACCTCTAAGCTTATATTTTCTGCATTACTATCTTTTGATAAAGAACGAAGAGTTTTTTTAGCAATAAACTGAAGCTTATTCCAATATCGGATTATCTCTGTAATGTAATGGTGATAGGAGAGACCATATTCAGAATATATCGTACTGAGATTTATAGCATTTGAATTAATGAACCATCGTCGTAATAAATCTACAACATTCATACGATCATCGATATAATAGTAAACAGAATAATTATTTAATTTTACTCTATTTTCTAAATTGTTTTAAATTAAAAATCCTTTACTGCGTTTGAAATCCTAACTAAAGCTTCATGCAATGTTTCTCTTGGACATCCTATATTTATTCGTTCAAATCCATCTCCACCAGCCCCAAAAATATAACCAGAATCTAATGCAACTTTTGCTTCAATCAATTTTTTCTGTAGCTTTTTTCCTTCAAGCTTATAATCACGAAAATCCATCCAAGCTAAGTAGGTTCCTTCAGGTGGAATAATTGAAATATCTGGTAACTTATCTGAAATATAATCCTGTAAATACTTGAAATTTTCAACTATATAGTCAATTAATGCTTCTAACCAATCTTCACATTGATCATAAGCGACTTGTAGAGCAAGGCCCCCAAAAACATTTGGTATAGTTGCAGCATTTATCGTACATTGAGCTTTAAAGTCTTCTCTGAGTTTTTCGTTAGGAATAATAGCATTTGAATAATGTAACCCAGCTAAATTAAATGTTTTAGTCCCTGAAGAAGTTTTTATTGAATTTTGAGCAAAATCATTCGATAAGGAAGCAAATGGAATATGTTTGAATCCTGGATAGATCAAATCACAATGAATTTCATCAGCGATAACCAGTACCTCATTTTCCAAACATAGATCTCCTATCTGTTTGAGCTCTTCCTTCTTCCAAACTCGTCCTACAGGATTGTGTGGACTACATAAAACAAATATTTTTGATAATGGATCTTTTAATTGCTTTTCTAACTCTGTAAAGTTTATTGTATAGTAATTATTCTCTAGCTGCAACTGATTAGATTCAACAATACGTCCATTCGCAGTTATTCCTCTGGCAAAAGGATAATACACTGGTTCTTGAATAATAATTTTGTCACCTGGTTGACTAAACCTTTGATAGATATAATTACATGCAGGTACTACACCAGGGGAGTAAATAATCCAATCTTTTTCAATAGACCATCCATAACGACGATTGAACCATGAAATAACAGTATTAAGATAATCTTCAGAAGATTCTGCACAATAACCGAAAATTCCATGTTTAGCTCTCTTAACCAAAGCATCAATTACTGGTTGAGGACTCTGAAAATCCATATCTGCAACCCAAAGTGGTAGTAAATCTTCTCCCTTGAAATATTCTTTCAAAAAAGCCGAATCCCATTTAATTGAATCAGTGTTTATTCGATCTATTACAGTGTCAAAATTCCATTTGTTTTGAGCATTCATTAAAAATCAACTTCGTTTAGTGAATTAGGGACTATTTTGTAGTATGATCAACCTCTTCTGAAAATCTATTTATTTTTCTAATTATTCTGAAAGGGATTTCAAAGGATGATTATTCTGAATAATCTTAAATGTAAAGGAAGAAAAATACCGTCTCATGTCATTCAAAGACTTTCTTAATACTTTAAGGCTAATATCTTATATTGTTTTAACTTTATTAGTATTAATAGCAGCCTTCATTCCTGAAGGATGGTTATTCTATTTTTATGTTATAGAAAAGCCTCATATGGTTCACTTTCTTCTTTCACCATTATATTTCTTTATTGCATATTGTCTAACGGTTTTATTGTTCGGTATAATTCATTCTCAAGTTGTAATACGACTTACATTACCTTATCGCCTAAAAGAAGGACATTATAAGCATCACTCAAGTGAAGGAAGACTGGTTGCAATGCGACTTTCTGCAGATGGAATTTTCAAATCGATGATCAAAGTTTTTACCTTTCTTCCATTTGTTTGGGGGATATTCATTTTTCCATATGGATTACGGTTGTACGGTTTAAAATGTGGGAAAAATGTGCATATAGCTACAAAAACCTGGATTGATACGTCTGGAATGGTTGAGATAGGTGACAATTGCTTTATAGGCTGGAATAGTGCAATCTCTGGTCATGCAAATGAAGGTCGCGAGTTTGTATTAGGTCCTCCAGTCAAGATAAAGAAGAATTCGACAATAGGATCACTAAGTATTATAGCGCCAGGTGTTGAGATTGGAGAAAACTCGATAATAGGAGCCTTGTCAGGATTTAAAAAAGGTACAAAAATACCCCCAAATGGAATTTGGGTTGGAACTCCTGCAAAACTCATTCGTATGAGAGAAAAGAAACTCAAAAAAGAATAAAATAATCTATCATAAATAAATTGATAGACAATAATGAGATATTTTTCAAAAAAAACCCCTTTATGCTAGAGGTTCCGATCATAGTTTTTACAAATCTCAGAAATAATAAAGAAAAAGGAAATAGTAGAAATTGAAATTAAAAATGAAAAGAATAAACTCATATCTACGAAAGAATTTTTATTTATACTTGGATTTAAAAAACCTGTTGGAGATCATTTTGCATTAAAAACCAGAAGTGGTTATTCATTTCAATTTGTACTACATTCATATCGTTTGCACTATAATTTGAATGAAATAGATTAGTCAATCCTTCCACTCTAAAAGAAGTTTAATAATCAGGTTTTGGATTTTAGGAACTCCTCAAGAGTTTTAGGGTGTACATTACCTAATTTTCTAAGAAATTTTGTGAAACTTCTTTCTTTATTAGCAGAAATTTCAATGTTTTCAAGTTTTGATTTAAATTTCCATTCTAGAAAATGAAGATATTCTTTCTCTGATTCTAAAAGTTTTAAATGTATTTTGTGCATGATAATATCCGATATTTCTCTCGCTACTTCAAAAAATTGTGGATCATCTTCCGACCAACCCTCAGGGCGAGTATACTGTTCAAAATGAAGAGGTTCTGCAAAATTTATTGAAATATATGAACCAAATTTTGGAAAAAGTGTTCCAGGTTTCAGTGATTCAGCTGTTCCATGCATGTACAGGGGAATAACAGGTATCATACCATTTGTTAACAATACGATTCGACCAATTCCAGTCTTACCTTGCTCAGCAAGGTTAAAATAATCATGAAAAGGAGTTTTATGAATCCGTTTTCCTTGAGGAAACAAGAAAAAGGCTAAATCTTCCTTTAGAGATCTAATTGCATAGTTTAGACCTAAATTAGGATTATCTCCATCCACAGGAAAAGCACCAAGATAAGATGTTAAAGAACCTTTTTTCATATTAGCCATGAAAGATAAGAACCTTCTAGGCCCATAAGGTTTGAGTATTGCACCTGCTGCAATTGGAGCGTCAAGATGTGATCTGTGGTTCGCACAGTAAATAACACCTTCTCCTTCTGGAATTTTTAATACATTCTGTTTATTTATAACATTTAAATTAAATAGGAAATTAATTAATCTAGGTATTACGGCTGAAGCTAATAGATATATTACTCGTTTCCAAAAAGGCCAATGTTTTACAGGACGAGAAGTTGATTTCATAAGTTTATTCCACTTAAATAACTTTTTTTAGATCTTTAAGGAAGTTTAACATCCTTTTACCTTTCTGTTATGAAGTATTTATATTTTAGCCGTAATATGAGGTTGAAATTTGTATAATGGGAAAAATGTCATTTCTTTCCTATCAAAGTAAAAAGTGGATAAAAAACAAATTTTAATAAATTATACCTGAAAAAGAAAAAGAAAGATTAACGGAGCATTTTAGGGATAATTTCAGTGTTAAAAAGCTCCAAATATTCAATCTCTTCTTGATAAGGAACCATAAATATATAATGAGTGATTCCAATCTCTTTATAAGCGATTAATTTTTGAATTACCTGTTCTTTCGTACCAACTAATGCTCCTGCTACCCTTTCTTTGTACTCTTCTACTGTAATATTTCTTTTTTCCGCTTCTTGAATCAAACCTTTTTCCATATCG
>JAUUVJ010000115.1 GCA_030589605.1 Candidatus Hodarchaeota archaeon
AAGTATAAGTGCCTCACGCTCTTCTTGCGACATTTGTAACATTTGCTCTGCTCTTTGGGAGTCTTCAACAATTCCGTCCACAATCCTTTTGTATCTTGAGTATGGTTTGAACAGAAAAACAAAATAATTAAATATTGTTTTTTACTTCTCTAGTTATTTCTTATTATCTAGATGTTTATACGGAATTGAGATAATAAATAGCTTGGTTTCCTCCTATTATACAAGATCTCTATCAGCGGTCGGAGTACTACCGTCAACTCTTAGATCCAATCTTTGACACCTTCGACAGGTGAATACACAGCTGCAACTGGACGTAAGAGAAGGTGAATGTCCATGTTGTTCCACAGAAACACTAGTACAACCATTGACCCTTTATCGGAAGGATATAATCAATATTAACCGTAGAATGACAGACAGGCTTAGTTTTTACAGTAGGATATCTTGATAGATGGATTTTTTAATGTGCTAAAAAATCATGAGATAAAAAATGTATTGAAAATATAGTGAAAAAACAGGATAAAGAATACTAGCGGTTTTTGATTTCTACATTGCACATTGTATAGCATTGGATAGCTCAGTACAATTGGAGCTTAAAACAGGCATTTTAAAAGTTGTTAGAGAAAAAAAGCTGTTAAACTTCTTATAATGATATTATAGATAGAATTAATTAGAGGAAGGATAATAGTTTGAGAAATTTAGTAGAAGACCCAATTTTAAGGACATTTGATAAGATAGTCAATGAATTTTCGTTAAAAAATGAAGTTTTGCGACGAGCTCTCTTTTTCATTATCTATGATTTTTATATGAATGTTTTGTGGAACTCAAAAGACTCTATTGATTTAAATGAAGAAATGAAAATTAATGATGGGTTAAAGAATCGATGGAGGTTAGTTCTGGCTTCTCTTAGTCGCATAATTGGAAAAAATGAATCTAAAAAATGGAATAGATTAATTATTAGCCTCTTTTCAACTAGAAATAGTGTTACTCATAGTGATAAAGTTCCTACTGAAGCAAAATTGCTTGAATTTAGAAAGGAAGCAAAAGAATTTGACAAATGGATCAAATGGAGTGGAATGAAATATTCTGCTTTGCAGGGAACTTCGACAAACATCCATCTAATGAAGAAATATTTAATTCTTTATAATATTCTTGCTGAAATCATTATCAGTCGTTATGGATCTGAACTTCCATTTATTTCAAAAAAACTTGATGATACTTCTATAGATATTTTAATTCGTTATGAAGAGTTGAAAAAAATTATTACCCATATTAAAGAAAAAACAATAATTACAGATAGCGTAACTTTACAAGAAATAACCATATTACCTGAACTTAGTCAATTTATTTCCTCATTTCACATTATTGAATCTCTGCTAATTTTGGATTATATATGTCCAAATTGTGGAGGAAAATTGATAGAAAAACTTCGCCCTGGAAGCGAGATATTTCTAGGAGCTGAAGATGACCAAGAGTTAAAGTTAGAGAAATTTGAAACGTTAAGTTGTGACAAATGTGTTTGGTGGATCAGATGGAGTGATTTTGACTGTTGCTCTATTTCTTCTTACATTGAGAAAATAGTAAGAGAAGAACTTTCAAATTTACATATGGGATTATTAGAGAGTTTAAACAGTTAATTTTCATTGAAATATGGTAAGAATGGGGTTAATTGAAGATAGTTATCCAATTTGTTGGATAAAGTCATTTTTTGCACGAAAACACCTCTTAGAGCTGGTTATCCCCATCCTCCTATTATTTTCACCCTTCAAAGTTCCAGCAAATGCTTACTACAATATTGAGGATCACCTGAACCTTATACTTCAAGCATCATTTGATAAGGCTTATTTGGAACAAATAGGAAGGATTCCAGGCAGTGGAGTGGCTGACACTACTTTTGACCAGCTCTACAAGTTTGGCAAGATGGAAATTGTCCAGACTTGTAATAAGATGTTCCAATATCAGATTTCACGCACCAAATTGCGTTGGAGGAGAAAAGCTTACCCTCTAGCTGTTGATTGGACTGATATACCCTACTATGGTAAAGCGAAGCATCTGTGGATTGTTACGGGAAAAGCAAAGGCAGGGACGATCTATTTTCATCGTTATCTAACCATTTCAGTGGTGAAAAAAAATACCGCTTTATATTAGTAATGCATCCCATGAAGCGAAGTGAGAGGAAAGCAGATAAACTTAGTAAATTACTGATTCATTTTCTGACAAAAACGAGAAAATTGGTTAGGTTTCACAGCGTTTACTTCGATAGAGGGTTTTTTGCCTCAGAAATAATCCGTGGATTGGACGCTTTTCGCCCTAAAATCAGCTATATTATGGCTGCTCCCCGAAATAAAAAAAAAAATCAATAGATTGTGACTCAAATTTAACTCTTCAAGGCGTCTACAATGGTGCAGTTCTAAGTACGCTTCCCTCAATTCATTGTAGCTCAAATTTATCTTTCGAAGAAATCCTCTTTCGGTCTGTGGTGCAAAAACAAATCTCGGTAGATGATTATTAACTAAATTTAGTTCTTTGAGAAATGATAAGTTTTGCAGTGGCTTTAAATCCTTTAGTGTTAGTGGTGTCCTAACTAAATCTAGCCTTTCGAGCTTTCTACACTTTCGTAGAGGTGCTAAATCCGTTCCAAGTAATTTATTTTCGATTAATATTAGCATTTGCAGTCTTCTATAATGTTGTAGCGGTGTCAAATCCACTTTTTCCAATTCATTTCCAATTAGATTGAGTTCTTGTAGCTGACTGCAGTATTTCAATTGTGTTAAATTCTCTGAAGTTAATTGAGTTCTATATATTTCGAGCTTTCTGAGTTTAGTACAATGTGATAATGGCGTTAGATCCACGTTCGTCACTAGCGTATAGTATTCTGGCGGTGGATCCCAAAGTTTTAGTATTTGAATACTTGTACTTATCTTCTTGAAGATATTTTCTCCTTCTTTTGTAATTCCTTCTATCATTACTTCATTTAGCTTCTTTTCTTTAGCCATTTCCTACACAACTTCCTAATGGAGAACTTTTTAATTAATTAATATTTTTTTAGATTCAATTTCAAACATTACTAATGGAGAACTTTTTAATTAATTAATATTTTTTTAGCCATACCTATTTGACGCTGTAAAGTCCTGGAAGATATGAGGTTACTTGAAGACATTGATTAACTACTTTTCTTTAATTAAATGGAAGTAAAAACAGTGGTGGGTAAAAGTGTAGCAGGTGATTTTTATGTGCATAGAAACTGTATTGATGGATTGGAGGATGAACTTCGGAATCTATATGAAGTGTCAAGACTGATATTAACTCCCGTTCAAAAAGATCAATGGAATTTAGTTAAGATTAATCTGCGGAAAAAAAGAGTCTCTTTTCTGCATTATCCTCAATTTGATCTAAAAGGTCATCCTGAATTAAAACAAAGTATTAGTATTAATCTATCTGTTTCCCCGCCGACAGTTCGCGTAATAAAAGGAGGATGGCAAATACTCCACCGCAAAGAACTCTTTGTTGACAAAGATTACAAATATTATTTGAAATTTGTTGAATTAACAAAGAAAGAAGAGGAGTTAGGACTATTAAATAAGAATACACTCTTTAAAGGCAAAAAATTTGGTACAATAATGGGGAGAAAGATGGTATGGGAAGAATGGCTTCGATTCAACAGAGTAACCATTAAAGATCATAAAGTGGTAAAAACGGCTAATAATCCATGAAAGAAGGGGATTATGTTGTCAAATTAGGAAAAATTGCTGCACGATCCAGAAATTAAACTAAAATTAGACCCTTGGTTGAATGATTCTAATTCAATTACCTTTAAGATTAAAAGAGAGTATTTCCGAAGATTAGATTTAAGACCTGTAAGAATGATCCCTCAATATTGCCAAGAGAGATTGCTTAGAATTCTCAAGGATTTTAAATTAGAACTTTTTAGAACAGGCTCAGGAGAATGTATTCTGACTAAGACTGGTGAGGGAAGAGAAATCAAATCTATCTTTCCTAAAATACCACAGAATTTCAAGAATATAGGTGAGAATCACGTATTTTCTCACTCTGGAAGAATAAGCACCAATGTTCAAGGAGAAATTTACATCTCTTCAGAAAAAATTAACATTAGTTCGACTCAAATGGAGTGTGATGCGATTTTAGAATCAAATAAAGTTATTATTGCAATTGAGGCCAAAAAAGGTTTTGAAAAGAGTTTTAGTATTCATCAAATAGTTTGATGAATTGAAAAATGACTGGATACTTTAGGGGGTGAAGAACGTATACCAACCCTAGGAAGTTATTGGAGACAACATGCGTATGACATTCACATTAGAGCGTCGATTTAAGGTACTACCACTGTTTATTAGTGAAACACTTGGAGTTATCTTCCCCCCCTCTTCTGAAGGAGAGTTATAGCTCTTACAAAGGAAGTCAAAATGGTTTTGCGGACTATTAGGGTATGTTCGATATTAGAATGAGGTGTGTATGGTTAACTTCGAAATAGAATGAGCTGATGCAAAATTAATGTCTTAAACAACGAAAAATAGAATAAAAAACTTTTTGAGTACAAGTGTTTCGGCTATCTACACAGGGCCACATTGATCCTGGATTACACAGGCATTACCAATAATTTGAATATATAATATCTATAACCAAATAAACTATTGAACTGGTGTATAAACTTGAAATTACTCCTCTCAAAAACTTTATGTATATTTACATTGTTCAGGGATTCCGCAGGTCATAGTTATCCTGGCTTGCGTAATATTCCCAATTCAAGATTTTATGCTATAAGTCGACTTAAATGATTATTTAGGAAATGTTATAATTTGATCAAGCTACCTTAAAGTGACTTGTCATGGATTCAATATTTGTATTAATTAATTTTGTAGAGAACGAAAACATGAAGAAATGTCTATTTTATCTAGTTGAAAAACATGAAGAAGCAATACTCGAGATGGATGTCAGAATTTCTGGGATGTCAAGAGAAGAAAGCCAAGATTTCAAACCTTGGCTTATTTTAAAAAATAACACCCGTGGACTATATTTGATCAAAAAAATTAGAGAGAAATTTGATCCTTGGGTTTCATTATGGAAACAGACTCCAATATATCCACATCAAATTCCAGCAAAAATCAATGAGGTAAAGATATGGGATCAAAAATTAGAGAAAATGAAGCTAAAGATAACCTAGACGAAGAAATTAGGATCTTCATTAAAAATGAAGTTATTAGTGCCTTAAAACGAGGAACAAAAGCATCTGAAAAAGAAGCAGAGAAACTTATAGATGATTTCGTTAAGAATTTGGACTAGGGAATATCAATGGACGAATGGGAATTAAATATAGAAAATATAGGTTATTTCTTTGGAAAACATACCTTTAGATTCAAACCTGGAGCGAATATCATATCAGGGCCTAATGCTGCAGGAAAAACAAGCCTACTACATGCCTTCCAATTACTATTACCTAAATCTTCTAAAGTAATTGACCCTCATTTTTTGAATTCATCTGCTTTAACTGGGAAAGTGAGCCTAAAAAATGGAAACGATAATTTTTTTGCAGAATTAGGAAGGACATCGGATGGTATAGTTCGCATAAGGAAACAAAAATTGTTAACAAAAAAGGAAATCGCAACTCAACTTGTTTTTCTAACGGAAAACCATGAACTTATGGACGCTGTGATTAAGGGAGATTTCGCAATCCTTAAAGATTGGTTTATACGAATGACGGAGTTAAACTATTTTGAAAAAGCTTATGCCATTTGTATAAAACTAGATTCACGTTACAGGGATGAAAAAGGTAAAGAATCACAAAAACTGCTAATGGAAAAGCGTCGCTTACAAACTGAGCATAAGAAATTTCTTTCGAACATCAATAAAAAGAAAACGGAGTTTGAAAAGTTTCAACTATCTGAGGTTTCTGAAACAGCTGATCCAGCTCTTCTGGTACAATTCAAGAGCATCTCCAAAGAATTGGGTGAAAGTAAAAATAGATTGAGCAAGTTGAAGGAAACAAAGAGAGAATTGAGTTCTCTTGTACCTGCTCTGAAACGAAAAAAAGATACGTTGGAATTAGAACTCGTAATAATCGGGGACGAATTTAATTCTGCAAAAGATCGAATTGATTCTTTTAATGAAGAGATAGAAAGACTAGATGACGAAATTGCGAGAATGAGGGTGAAATTGCGAGAAAAGAATAGTGAAATCTCACAACGGGAGATTCTGATAACTAATTTCACCCAGACCTTAACAAACGATACAATCGAATGTCAACATTGTAGTTCTATTATATCAAAAGAAAAGCTGTCTCAAAAGCTGAAAAGCATTGAAGACGAAAATCTCCGCTTCAAAGAAGAAAAAATGGCGATTAGCAACAATATGAGTGAACTACAAAAAAGAAGAGAAGAATGTGAAAAGAAACTTCATAATCTTAAAGTTGGGCTTCCCAAAGATAAGAAGAATCTGAAAAAGAGAATTCAGAGACTAAATAATGATATTAATCGCAAACAGAGGAATTTAGAAGCAGCTCAAGAAAACATAAGTAATATACAGACTGAAATCGAAAAATTACAGGGGATATACGATGGTCTTCAGGTTCAAATAAGAAAGAAATCTGAAAAAAAACAAGAGATTCAAATCATGGAAAGGGAAATTCAAGGTGAACTCACACAACTGGAAAAGCAATTAATAAGTACTGAAGAAAATTTAGCTAAAATCAAAACTCAATTATCGTGGCTTAAAATTTATGATGTTCAACGGCGGAATTTAAAGCAGATAACTTTGTTCTTACAAAAGAAAATTGTTTCTGTTCAGGAAAATATCTTAGATAAGATAAACAACCATCTAGAACAAATGATAGATGAGCTAAATATCCCTAGGTTAAAAAATATATATTTTGATGATAATTTCAATATTAAAATCATTCGGAAAACAGGAATGCCTGGAGATTTTAAAGAACTTTCTGGTTTAGAGCGAAGATTAATTGCGATTATCGTTGGATACTCGATCAAGAATGCGTTGTTACGAAAGTTTCCTTTCTTCATAATTGATGAAACATTGCATACTGCTGACGATACAAGCTTTCAGCATATTGTGGATTATATCGGACAAAAAGTGGATCTGTTAATAGTTACTAGATTGGGAAAATTTCATGACTTAGAAAAAGATGTAATTGCTCAAGAAAATATATTATTCTGGGAGAATATTTCATGAGAGCATTTAAATGGTGTACAGAGTGTAATATCCCCTTAATTCAAAGGGAATGCGGGAAATATTTAACAGAAAAACTTGAAAGAGGTAAGAAGGGGTTACGGACTAAATCACATATTGTCATCGATTTTCCTTCTCGTGTAAAACCTGTTGGAAGAAAAGAATACAAGATGTACAAGGATCTCTTCGTAAATAAAATCAATATAGGAGGAAAAGGAGAAGAAGAGACCAAAAAAGAACGAGAAGCAAGATTTCCCAGAATTCTCTATCGTAGCCGCAATTTTCTTTACTCTGAAATGTCAAGGGGGTTAGCACATTTCAAGTTAGCTCTGGTTAATGATGAAAATACAAATGATTGGAAATTAATGAATCGAAAATTGGAGATTGATGAAATATATAACCAAACTAGTATTAGACGCTCTCAATGCAAAATCAATGGATATTTTTGGGAAGATCCTGATTATCGTCAAAAGCTAATTGAGGGAAATATACAAAAACTTGAGAAATTAGAAGCTGAAGCAATAAGATTTATCAAAAAAGATGCTAAGAAAAAAAGAGGGTATGAGAAATTAGCAGCGTTTAGCGGTGGCAAAGATAGTGCTGTGACCGCTCATTTAGTCAAAAAAGCATTAGGCGAGATATCATTACTTTTTTCAAATACAGATATTGAATACCAAGAAACAGTGGACTATGTCAGGGAAATAGACGAAAAATATAGATCCATTTTCGGAAAAGTGATTGAGGCAAAGTCTAAGAATAATTTCCTAGCTCTTTGCAAAGAATTAGGGCCCCCAAGCCGAATAATGCGTTGGTGTTGTTCAACACAAAAAGCAGCACCAGCTAATCAGTACTATTCAACATTATTTACAAGTACTTTAAGTTTTGATGGAATTAGAAGAGAAGAATCGAATGCTAGAGCTGAATACCCACGGGAACATCAGAATACTAAACTCCAAAGACAATATAGCGCCTATCCCATTTTAAATTGGACAGAAATCGATGTTTGGCTTTATACATTATGGCAAAATTTACCATTAAATCCTCTATATGAAGAAGGATTTGCACGAGTAGGTTGCTGGGCTTGTCCAAATAATGGCCTCTTCGATACTTTCCTGTTTGAGAAAATCCGTCCTGAAAAAGCTAAGAAATGGTTTAAACACCTTCAAGATTTTTCTAAATCAATTTCAAAAGAAACAGATCATAATTATACGGAAGATTGGATTTATGATCAAGTATGGAAAGGCCGAAGGGTTAAATATCATAATAGAATAATCGGTGATATTTCATATTCTAATCCTAATGAATTCGAAACAATGGAAACAGATGACTCCTTCACAAAACACCAAGATGATTTTTCTAAAGAAAAATCTTTCGACAATGAATTGAATCCATGCAAACAAGCGGAAATGATGGTAATATCGATAGATTATCCGTTAACAAGTGATTCATACGAATTTCTCAAGATATTTGGCCAACCCAAAGGGATTTCCATCGGAAATCGGACATTAATTAAAATAGAAGGAAAAAAGTTTACTATTCGATATTTTGAAGGGTCTAATAGACTTCAATACAAAATCTTTGAAAAGAATAAGCATAAAAAGCAAATCCTTAGAGGGAGACTAATCCGCCAATTAAACAAATCTTTCAATTGTATTAAATGTGCTGCCTGTGTAGGGTTATGTCCAAACGGAGCAATCAAAGTTATAACGATGAATTTGTAGTAGATTCAACAAAATGCACCCATTGTTTAAAATGTACCTCGGGTGAACTTTTAAAGATGGGATGTGTCGCCCTTCATTATAAACCTGATAGACTTCTAATTGATAGGAAAGTTAAGTCTTCAACTACAAGTTTAGCTCAACTTTCAGTATTAGATGAAGAATTTCAATTATTAGGTGTTTAAATCCCCGTGTGAGTCATATGCCTCTCTCCAAAAACATTGGTTATATCCCATCTAATATTGAATTTTTAGATAAGAGTTTTGAAACTGTTAAAGGTTATATTGATTTTATCGAGTTAAGAGTCTCTTCTCTCGCTATTAAAAACTTCATTGGCATGGTAGTTCGTATTATTAATTCAAAGAACTTAAGTGATTTTTTAAATAATGGAGGCTTTTACAACATCCATCTTACATGTTTTTCTAATCCTTATAATACAATTTCCCCTGAAACAGCAAATAATGAAATCTTCCGAAAATTTTCTTCTAATTTCATTAAAGATTTTGCCCAAGCTCTTCTTCTTTTCAAAAACAATTGCCAACATATCATTCTTCCAGTGTATATAGATGATTTCTCTCCAAACAATGAGGTATTTCAACAACTTGTTATTGATTTTTTGAATGAACTCTCTGGTTATCCAGACGATATTTCCAGGAAGTTTCTTTTGGAATATCGAATTACCAAAAAATGTCAAGAAGTTCAACAGTATTTAAAACTAATTAAGAGTTTTAAATCAAAATTAAACGAACAAAAGGAAAAAAACATCTTTCTATGTATCGATTTTTCTCATTGGTATCAAATTTTAGGAAGAAAGAACTTTCTAGATTTTCTCATACATCTCAGAAAATCTGACATTAAAATCCAAGAGTTTCATATTGCAGACTATAAAACTAGTAAAGACGGTAAAACCTTAGAAAATCTTCCAATAGGTAGTGGAATGATCGCTTGGAGTCAATTCCTTCGCTTTTTCAAAGATTCAAATTTAGCTTTAGTGACCAACGGTGGAGTGTCTTCGATTCAACGAAGTCTGGGCCATTTGGGAAATCTTCCAATTGAAAAAAAGAAGAGAATCGCTGCAGACTCAGTTGTAACAGGTTTCTATTTTTCTAGGGGCAAAGACTCCTTTTTCCAAACATCTCCAGGAACAAAGATGGCATACAAATATCTGATGGAGAATAACCTAGGAATAAAAACTGTATTGGATTTAGGGTGTGGAAATGGACGGAATTCTTTTTTTTTATCGAAGAATTTCAATACAACCACTCACCTAATTGATATTGATAGGCATTTACTCAATTATGTGAAGGAACTTTTCCTGGTTTTCAATGC
>JAUUVJ010000054.1 GCA_030589605.1 Candidatus Hodarchaeota archaeon
ACCTTATTAGCTGCTTTTTTTACAAAATCAGCGTATTTCCTGGGAGTTAATCCTGTATATCCTCCTTTAAGATCAGATTCGGATTTTGCTAATTCAAACACTATCGGAGATCGGGTGTCTTTAGCAGCTCGTAAAATACCTTCTACCACTCCCGTACCTATACGAGTGTTACATGCCATTATGATTGAATTCGTTTTAGAAATTTTTTCATAGAAAGGGCGACCCCACATTGGTTCGTATTTACTCATGATATCACTACTCCACATTTTTAATATTTATACAATTTGGATGTTTTTTGATTGATTATAAATTTACTCTTCATTAATGCATTCACTAGTATTAGTGATTCAGATTAATAAAGCCTACAGGTTTATAATGATCGGATTTAATACAGATTTATATAGTGATTAAAAGGAAAAGCTAGATAAACGAGGTGAAAAAATACGGATTTAAGTAATATCTCATTAGAACTCTATTTAATTCGTCATGGTCAACCAAATAGTAAATCGAATCATTGGATTAGTTCTAGTACTCCTCTTAGCAGTGAAGGAATCAAACAAGCTGAAAAAATGGGGTCAAAGTTAGCTAATATCCCATTTAACACAATAATCACAAGTCCTTTTACACGAGCAAAAGAAACAGCTGAAATTATTATACAGAAGTCTCAGCAATCCGATGTTTTTAAAGAAGAGCAATGGTTGTCAGAGATCGATATAGGGAAATGGGCTGGTTTGAATAAAAACATTAGTATTCAAGAATGTCCTACTAGTGCATATAATACGATTCAAAAGGGGTATATTAAGGGAGGTCCCCTTGTTGCACGGCTATTAAAGAGTCAGAAAGATTTTTGTTTTCCAAAAGGTGAGAATCTAAAATCTTTTTGGAATCGTGTTAGCACTGGTTTTCTTCAACTATTAGATCAGTATCGAGGCAGATTAGACAAGAAAATTGCTTTAGTTGGGCATGGTGGATCATTTACAATTATTATATTGAAACTTCTAGGGTATAGTTTTCGTGACATTAATTTTCCAATATTCATCTTTGGGTTGGGTGATACAACTATTATTCGAATAAGAGATGAACAAATCTACTATTTACATATGAACTCCTTTTATTTACCCACTGATAATTGTGTCGATTAATTTTCCCTATTTATATCATTTTCTGTGAATGAAATAGATGTATATCTATCAAAATCACAGTAGATTCTCAGCATTTATTGTATTTCATCTATCAGAATATAGAACATTGATAGAGCTTCTTGTAAAGGAATATAGGGTTGTTTTTTTGAGACGTGTTTCGTAACAAGAGGTATAATTTTACGAACAATGAAATAAATTACAAATAGGATCTCAAAAATTAGTAATAAAGGGAGAATATCTGAGTAGAAAGAAAATGTCAAGAAATCTAAAATTCCAACAAAGCCTATAGAAATAATGACTTCATCATCAGAAAAATATCTCACATTGAAATTACCATCAGTTATTGGTTCTTTATTTGTTAAACAGATAAATAAAATTCGATAATGTTTTCCGTTGTCTAAATCTTCTGTATTCAAAAAGAGAATTTGATCTGTATCTATTTTAACGAGACCACCTTGTTCATCTGTAAACACAATACTCCAACCCACTGCTTCATATGGCATACCATGAGTAGGAGTATTAACGTGATAGAGATCAACTGATTGAAAATAAAGCGTTCGTGAATAGGAAAGGTATTGAATGCTTAACAATCCCATTATTCCAATGACAATTGAAATTTTGAGGACTTTTTTCCTTTTCACTATCAGCAACCAACCCAGTCGCTTTTGAAATTCAGTTACATTCTTATTTAATTTTGGATAGATGAAGACTTTGATTCCTATTTAACCATAATTAGCTCACTTCCTCCTTAAAAAGCGATAATCAATAAAATGTAACCCATTATCAACCAGACGAATAACCTCAAAAGATCGGTTTTTTGTATTGGTACACTTCGATAATGCGTTCTTTTTTGAATTCCTAATCCCCTGAAATGAAGAGATTGGGCTAAAAATTCGGAACGATATAATACTGAGGCTACAAAGATTGCAATAGCCTTAGGTAACCATCTGAGAAAAAAACCGTGGATTTCACCTCGTAGAGCAAGAGTATCGAAAGTTTCTTCTGCATCTTTTGCTACTCGAGGTACCAATGTTAAGGTAAGAGCAGGTAATAAAGCAAATTTAGTTGGAATTCTACATCTTTCGAGAGAACGAGCAAGATCGGAAGGATTAGTTACAGCAAAGAAAAAAGAACACGATAAAGCACCAATCATTAATCGAAGGATGACGAGAATAGCCTGTATGATCCCTCCGAAAAAAAGAGTTAAAATACCTAAAAATAATAACAATGGGGTCATTGCTCTAATTAGACTTAATATTCCACGAGTATTGCCATATAGTAAGTTTTCTATAACTATCAGACTCAATAAAGGAATTAATATAGTAAAATTGCGTCCTATAACTAAAAGAAGGAATTGTAAACCTAGAACAAAGATACCGATTATAGGATGAACGTGAATAGCATCAGGTCGGAACGAAAACCCCTGATACACTCTTCTTAGCATAAATGCCATTATTGAAATCTTCCATTCTTCAATTTGAGATTTAATTCTGCAACTGTAAGACATCGGGGTAAATTTCGTTCTAATTGAAGTTCGAGAGATCGTATTAGTCGTGGGATCTGATTAGGTATTAATTCAGAACTTTCTTCAAGATTATACAAGATATCTTTAGGTAATCCTCTCTGAAATAGTCTTCCATTTCGAATTATTACTAATTCATCAAGTTTAGGGAAAATTCGGGGATCATTTGAAGCTACAAACACCATTTTTCCTTGTCTTTTCGCTTGTTCAAACAAATAGAATAGTAATTCTCTTCCTTTAGCATCAAGTCCTATTGTTGGTTCATCCAATATTATAAGACTACTTGGAATTTGGAATGCATTGAAAATAGCAACAAGTCTTCTTTGACCCTCGCTTAGATTATAGAGTTTCTTATTGGCTAAATGAGTAAATTTATGTTCATCTAGTAATTTATCAACTTGGTCCTGGTTTTGGATGATTCGATTCAAATCTTTTTTTGGAGTAGGACCAATTAAAAAGAGTCTAGCGTTTTCTGGAACATAAATAATTCTCTCTGTCTTTTTTCTTTCATTTAACTTCTTCTTATTCATCCTAATTTTACCTAGAGAAGGAGAGTGAATACCTCCAATTAGTTTCAAAAAAGTTGATTTTCCACATCCATTCGTTCCTAAAATTCCAATTGTGCCAGGATCAATCTTTTTAAAAGAAAATTCTTCAAGAATATAGTTTTTTGTCCCAGAATAACGAAACCATACATCTTCTACACAAATGGAAAGCATATTAATCCCATACTTATTAGTTCTCGTTGTCTTAATCATTATCTATTGATTTTCGTTAATCAAAGTGAGCAAGGTAGACTGAGCTTCTTCAATAGTTAAACTTCTCTTTTTATTAGCTGGCCATTGAATTTCTGATACTTCAGGTAAATCTATATCTTTAATTTCATCTAAAAGCGTTTCTGGTTTATCATTTCCTACCAATTTCCCATTATCTAACAATAATAATCTATCAGCTACAGGCATCAAATAATCCAATCTATGTTCAAAAGCAAGAATTAGATGTCCTTTTGTTGCTAAATCTTTCAAAATATGCACCAGTTTAATTTCACTCTTAGGATCAATGCGAGCCATCGGTTCGTCTAAGATTAAAATAGGTGGTTGATGTACTAGCACATTTGAAATTGCTACTCGTTGTAACTCTCCAGAACTCAATTCGGTGATTAATTTATATCTAAGTTCAGAGATATCTAGCTGATTTAGGACTTGAGTGATTCTGGAATGAATTTCTTTAGGTGTATAAGCCAAATTTTCAAGTAAAAAAGCTACTTCTTCTTCTACTAGTAGAGATGTTGTATAATCAGCTGGGTATTGAGGTACATAACCCATTGTTTCAATTTTTTGTTTTCTTGGAAATTCATCCAGTAATTTTCCTCTGATTTTGATTACTCCATCCACTTTTGCTCCAATAAACATTGGTATCAGACCCAGTATTGTTTGAGCTAAAGTACTTTTACCACATCCACTAGGGCCAGCAACAATTATTAGTTCACCTTCTCCGGCTGTAAAACTAACATCTTTTAAAGCCCAATTAGCTTTATTATTATAAGAAACCGACAAGTGACTAATATCAAGTAATGGCAATCCAAATTCTCCATTTCTCTGAGGGAAAAAAGGAAGATAGAAGCTATTTTGATCTATTCGATAGGCTCAATTTCGTTAGTTTTTTTTCCTATCCAAAGATCTAGATCTTTAGCTTCAGGTATAATACCAAGTTCCCTTAAGTAAGAGACAATGGGGACAGCAATCGCAATACCGAATATTACTTGTGCAATGTTGAAAGGAACTTCTGTAAGTGCTAATTGAAAAGCCACAGCAGGATCAGGTGAAAGGGTTAATATGAATACTTCATACAAGAAATAGCCTATAACGATGATAGGCCCAGCTAATAAGCATGAAAGTATCATCTGACCTTTTTCTCCCATTTTATATTCTATTACCCAAATGAATATGCATAGGAAAATAGCGAGAAGAAGAATTAAAACGCCTGGAATACTCAGTGTAATAATTTGATATATGTCTTCAACAGCAGGATCAAGTATATGTTGTAAAAATAAGCTAGGATCTAAGAATCGGAAAATAATATCAATAGTCGATGATTCAGCTACTCCATTCAAAACTGGGGTGGTTACAAATGCAGAAAATCCAATCAAGAAAATTGAAACTGCTCCAAGCACAATATATCTAAGTTTTTGATCCATATTTTTACTTGTTCGGTATATAAAGCCAACAGTGAATCCTTCTAACCCTTTCAAGACTAAAGTTGCTGGTGCAAAATACCCATAGCCAAGAACCATATCGGCCATTGCAGCTCCAATACCTCCTGCAAGTGCTCCAACTATAGGCCCTCCTATCAGGGCAGCAATGTATACAAATGCTTCTCCTATGTTGAAAAAACCTGTTGATGAAACTAATGGAATATAAAATAATGAAGTTGCAAGAAAGACTAATGCTATAAAAGATGCAGTCATAGCGATTTGTCTTGGGGTAATTTTTTCACGAATTAAGGTTGTTGTTTTAGACATTTCATATCCTCCAAGTTTGGAATGTATGAATGATTTTATATTTTAATCAATATAGGTTTTGATGAATTTAAAATCCAACGAAGACTCATTTTTGCATGAAATGCAAAACCTTAAAATAATGTTAGAGTTATTAAGAATATTAAAGTAATAATTGTTCATGGGATTAATAATTGTCTAATCAATTAACATATTTTAATCAAGTTCAAATTCTAAATAGTCTTAGACTGGTTTTAAACAAGTATCGATCTGTTAGGGAGTTATACAAAGATATTAATTCATATTATCAAAAAGAAGAGGAAGAAAAAAGGTTTTCCTATTCACAATTTAATCGATACATCAAAGGAAAGTGGATTATTCCAGAAAATAAGGTAGATATATTGTTACGTTTTTTAAATAAGAATTTAAATTTAGCAAAAGATCTTATTGAACCTAACCTTGAAATTGATATTAGTAAAACACCTATTCAAATCGATTTAACACGATTAGTATCTAATCCCCAAAAGCTTAATCTCTTAGCTTTTCATGTTATCGCTCAAGATCATCTAAGAGGGAAATTCGATGCAATTTTAACCCATTCTGAAGCTGTGCCTTTAGCGATATCATTTTCGCAGCTTCTAAATATCCCATGGTATAGTATAACATTTCGTCAACCTGCGGTTCATCCGTTGAAAATTAGTCATTATCCTTATTTAGTAGATAAGGAGTTAGTAAGAACAGCTTTTTTTTTAAAGGATCAATTTATCTTTAAAAATCATCGAATCCTAATAGTTAGTGATTATATTCGACGTGGAGGTTTTATAGACATACTATTCAGAGTAGCACAGGATAGCTTTGCAAACATTCATTTTCTCTTTTCAGTAATAGCAGTAGGAACGCTTTGGAAAAGATTTTCTACAGAGTTAGAAGAGAATATTCGTGTTCTTTTTTTCGTGTAGCGCCTGTGCTCAGGGCGCTCAACTGACCCCGTAGCGATGGCAAATGTGCATTATAAGTCTCGGATGAGGTGTGAATTAAGGAATAATGCGAATTTATGTTTAATATGAGCATTATGTTTAACTTTATAACTCTAAAATTTTCTTTTCTAAGGACTAATTCTAGATCTAGTACGTTTAAAAGGTCTTTTTCTGGTCTGAATAATACTAATTACAATCAAGGCGAAGAAAAAATCAAAAATATTTAGCGGAGTTCCTTGATCTTTAACAAGATGAACAATTATTGATTTTCTAGCAAAATCTCCATCTAGATCAACAACAAGACATGTGAAATTCCAATACCCAGCAATAGTATTCTCGATTGAGACTTTAATCAATTCCTCAGTCCAAGAATTATTAACTAAAAGAGTACCATTCTTATAAATCGCATAGTAATTCGGATTAGACGATAAAGCACGCCATTTGAGAATTAAAGGTTCTTTTATATTGATAGAAACGCTTTCGATCGAGGAAAATATGAGCGGATTATTTACTATTGGAGTATCAGAAGAGTTCATCGGTGCTGTCCCTAAATATACTTCAGCCCAATCAGAAAATCCATCTGTATCACTATCACTACTTTTAGGATCCGTACCATGTATAAACTCCCCTGAATTACTCAATCCGTCTTCATCAAAATCAAGTAATGAATCATTTCTATTAGGATCTAAATTATGACGAAATTCATAGTAATTTGGTAGTCCATCTCCATCTGCATCATTTTGATCAAATCTATATTTTGTATCATTAATCAAATCGTAATTAAAATCATCCATTGGTAGATTTTCTATATCCCATCCATTAAAATGTAGAGTTGTTAAATCAGTATAATTCATTATTGAATATTCTGCACTACCGTACCATGATGGTGAAACGACTCCATTTCCATCGTGTAATGCACCAAATAAATGACCTATTTCGTGTAGTAGAATTAGTTGCCTAGATGTCCAACTGAGTGGTTGATTATGGGCAATGATTAAAGCATTACCTTTAATGCTGTTAACTCTATTTCTCCCTAAGCCATAGTGCTCTTGATATATAATAAGCCAATCATATCCATTTCCATTCACTTTGGAATCAGCTACACTAGTAGAAAGGGTCCAGGATAATTGTTCAGGTACTTTATCAAGACTATTATCAAGGGAGTCATTAGAAGCTGGAGTAAAGGTAGCAATGTTTTTGATCCGAATATTGATATCGAATTTTTTTTCAAAAGGTTCAACCCATGTTTCAAAAATTTGAATTGCATGATTTACATCTGTAAAAAATTTTTCAGAACCTAATAGTTTAGAATCTAGTGCTATTAAAACAGAGCTATTGCCATTAGGTAAATATCTATTATGTTCAGTCTCATTATCGTAATCCAATATTTTAATAGCAGATGTTATACTAATTTTGAATGCTGGAATATTTTTAGAAGATATTATAGATGGAAAAACTAGTACAAAAAGAAATAGAAAAAAAAATGTGCTATTTTTATTCCAACGCTTGGACATGTTCGTTCGATTTCCATGGCATTAAATGGATTTATTAATTTTGAGGTTTGTGCTACTTTTTAGTCTAAGTTAAAAAGTAAAAATTAAGTAATAGTGTTTTGAAATTCAATGGTAAATTGTATGAAAGAGATTTAATTCAGAAAAAAAGGAAAAGAAAGAATCCTTATATAATTTCTTTTTTTAGTTGATTGAAGATAAATGCTTTGATGAAATAAAAGATTATTGAAAATTTGAATATTAATATTGGTTTAATAGACATTATATAGAGCTAACTCAAAATGGAAATAATTAACAAAGTTTGGGAATCTTTTAAAAGATAATGAAAAATATCGTAAGGCATTCATTAATATGCGAAGGTATTCGAATGAGCTCCAATAAGATTGCAGTTATATCTGATATCCATTCTAATCTAAGTGCATTAAAAGCAGTCTTATCAGATATTCATAATAAAGGGGTTAAACGAATCTTTTGCTTAGGCGATTTGGTTGGTTATTATACAAAACCTATTCCAACTATTCATTTGTGTATAGCTAGGTGTGAGGTAGTAATTAAAGGAAATCATGATAATTCTGCTGCTTTAGGTGAAATACCTGAATATTACAGATCTGATTCATTTCGACCAATTGAGTTCACAAATCAAAGCCTTACTATACATGAACGGAAAATTCTTCATTCTTTGCCACTAATGCATACAGAAGATTACAAAGATGTAAATAGAAGGGTGATGTTCATACATGGGGGCCCAGAATATCCTTTAGATCAATATATCTATTCAGACAACAGTGATCAAATTGAGGAATGTTTTGAATTTATGGAACTTATTGGGTTAAATGGGTTATTTATGGGCCATACTCATATTCCGTTCAAGATCGAAAAAAATGGAAACTTAATCTGTAATCCTGGATCTGTTGGTCAACCTAGAGATGGCGATTCACGAGCTTCATATGTAATATACGACTCTGAAATTCATAGTATTGAATTTCATCGTGTACCTTATGATCCAACATCAACTATTGACGGAATTAACAAGCATCAATTCTCAACAGAACTAGGCGAACGTCTTTTGGTAGGAAAGTGATCTACAATGACGGAAAAAGATGGATATTCACAAAAAATAATTTTAATAGGAGATGGAGGAACTGGTAAAACATCTTTAGTGAATCAATTTGTGCATAGAAAGTTCACTGGAATATACAAAACCACTATTGGCGTTGATATAACTCCATATCAGGTAAATGCAGAGGATACTGGAGAAAATATTCGTTTTATTCTTTGGGATATGTCTGGCCAAACACATTTTGCACGATTTCGTTCCCGTTTCTATTCAGGAACAAGTGGGGCAATCGTTGTTTATGACCTTACTAATACCACTACCTACCGTAATGTTCAAACTTGGGTCAAAGAATGTTCTGATAATTGCAATCGGAAGATACCAATCGTTATAGTTGGTAACAAAGCTGACTTAAATGAACTCCAGATTCGTCATATCAAACCACCTATGTCAGAGTCAGGATTTCCATCATTAATAACATCAGCGAAAACAAATTTGAACGTAAAAAAAGCATTTTTCACTTTATTTGAAGCAATTGTCAAAAAAACGTTAACCAAAAAACCTGATCAAGCAGCTAAGACAACACATGTTTCATATGAATCTCAATTAGATTCAGAGGAGCAATAAATGTCAATTGTTCTAGCTAATTCTATCTATCAACCTTGGTAGTACTTCTTTTCCAAGCAATTCTAGTCCTTTATTTTCATTTAGTAAACCATGAGGTGTGCCAAATTCAACCCGATTCACACCAGCATTAAATAATTTTAATGTTTGTTTAGCAATTTCACTTGGTGTTCCTGAGAGAGTAAAAACTTCAAGGAGTTTATCATCAATATATTCACTGGCTTCCTTCAGGTTGTATTTTGATGTTGCTTTCTGAATACATCTTAATAAATCCAGATCGATTTTCAAAGTTGGGTCAAGTCTAGCAACAATTGGTAGATAAAGTGCTACTTCTTTTCTTGCCATATTTCGGGCTTTTTCCCCATCATTATCTACTACACTTACACAACCAAGTACGATACCAATATTAGAAGCCTCTATCTTTGATTCCAAAACAGCATCAGTGATTTGTTTTTTTATCCACGGAACAACATCAGAATTTGCTGTTCCCCCAAGTTTTATTTCAGAAATTTCTCCAATACAATTTCTAATTGTTTCTGGCCCCCAAGATCCTAGTAAGAAGGGAATATCAGATCTGGTGATTTTCCAACGTAATGAATCTCCTCCTTTTAAAGGAAAATGTTTACTTGAGTAACTATCAGTTCTTTGCTTCAATAGATGTCTAATACATCCCATTGCGTCTTTTAACTTCTGAATAGCATGTTTTTGTTCCAATCCTATATAATCTAACCATGCTCCACGAGCTAATCCTAAATATGAACGACCATATGAACATTCGTCAATTAATGCAATATTTCCTGCAATATTTAGCGGGTGGGTTGTAAAAGGGTTGACAGATGCTGGACCAATTCTTATTTTTTTTGTATAACGGGCAATTTCTAATAATGGCAACCAACATGGTTGATAGAGCAAATCATTATAAACTGTAACCCCATGAAAACCATAATTTTCAACTAATCGAGCTAATGGGCCATATTCATTAATTGGTTTGTTGGTTTGAAATGCAATACCGATTTCATGTTTGTTCATAAAATAACACCCATTGAATAAATCAAATAGAAAACATATACGAGTTTTATCTATTCATCTTTTCATATATGAGTCAGTATATACTAAGCTCATGTGAATAAATCTTAAAATCAAAAAACTTCGAGTTTTGACATAATGGCTTGTACGATCTAAGTATTGAACTATTATTGCATTCTTACTAAATATAAATTCACATTAAAGCATCAACATGACCATTATTGAATTATAAGTCCAATTAAAATTTTTCAATTTTTAATAACAATGAATATTCTTGAAATAACTGAACTTTTCCTTGTTTAGTATTGAAACTTATGAAAAAATGTTAAGCAATTAATAGTATATCATATAAGCTCATATAGCACTTTAAATATGAAATAATCTAAAAATTCGTTTTAAATTTATTTTATTCACATGATAGCGTAATATTTATAAACGTGATGTGAATTTATTCTAATTAAGAACAACTTTCTTATAGAAATTCTTATGATGTGAAAAAATGCGAAATGATAGTCATAGAAAAAAAGAAGATGATTGGAGCTTTTTTTGTGATTTTCCTCCAATAAATATGGTTTTAAAGGCTTTTCCACATGATTTTTTTCATCATGGAAAAGGAATGTCCTTTAAAAATTTTGGGGACATCTTTACTCATGGATTGAAACACCCTCTTACTAATATTGAACGTAATGAAGAGGAGTATAAAATCACGATGGAAATTCCAGGGATTTCAAAGGATCAAATCAACCTTGAAGTAAATGCGGATGAATTATGGTTTAATGCAGAAAATAAAGAACTAGACAAGGAATACAATTATCATACTTATTTTAAAACTCTTATTAAACCAGATGATATTTCTGCAAAGCTGAAAGCAGGAGTTTTAACAATAACCGCTCCTTTTTCTGAAATGAACCCTAAAAGAAAAGTAAATATTGATTAGGTTATCTTAGAGTAACGTTGGAGATGGAATACCATGGAAAAAATTGAGTGTCACGTTCGAGAATCCCTACCTAAAGATGTAGGCCGTGGAATCATACGAATTGATCCAGATCTAGCAACAAAGTTAGATATTTCTGCAGGTCAAACCCTTCAAATAGTTGGTAAAAGAAGAACTGCTGCCATTTATTGGCCAGCGCATCCCCAAGACCGTGGAACAGGAATTGCTAGAATAGATGGAAGTACACGTAGAAATGCGGGTGTGGGTATCGATGATATAGTTGAAGTAGTGCCCATCGAAGCCAAACAGGCTGTTAGTATTGAATTTGCCCCTGTTCAAAATATTCTAATTCAAGGAGTAGAGAAATATCTTAGACATATATTAATAAACCGAGTATTGACTAAAGGAGATTATATTGAAATTCCCATTTATAACCAAAGAATAATACTTATTGTTTCTAAAATAAATCCTGGTACATCCGCTGTGATTATGCAAGAAGCCACAAATGTGATTATGTCTAAAAGACCAGTGAAAGACGTAAAGCAAGATGTGCTATCCCAAATTCGGTACGAAGATATTGGAGGTCTTTCAGATGAGATTCAAAAAGTTCGAGAAATGATCGAATTACCCATGAGACATCCTGAATTATTCAAACGTCTCGGTATATCCCCTCCGAGAGGTGTTTTACTTCATGGACCTCCTGGTACAGGTAAAACTCTATTGGCTAAAGCAGTTGCTACTGAAACAGATTCATATTTCATTTCTGTTTCAGGTCCAGAATTTATGTCTAAATTTTATGGTGAAAGCGAGCAAAGAATACGGGAATTCTTCGATGAAGCAAAAGAAAATGCGCCAAGTATCATTTTCATTGATGAAATTGACTCAATCGCTCCAAAAAGATCAGAAGTTACAGGGGAAGTCGAAAGACGTGTGGTTGCACAGCTCCTCTCAAATATGGATGGTTTAAGCGATAGAGGAGATGTCGTGGTTATTGGTGCTACGAACCGCGTGAATGCATTAGACCCTGCGATACGACGAGGAGGACGTTTCGATCGTGAAATTGAAATTGGAATTCCAAATAGACATGATAGAGAAGAAATAATCCTCATTCATACAAGAGGTATGCCTTTAGCTGATGATGTGGATTTAAATCGTCTCGCAGAGATAACTCATGGATTTGTAGGTGCAGATCTTGAACAGTTAGTGAAAGAAGCAGCTATGACTTCAATTCGAAAAATTATTCCAAAATTGAATCTTGAAGAAGATACTATTCCTGCTGAAGTGTTAAATGAACTGAAAGTAGTTCAGGATGATTTTAAAGAAGCTCTTCTTGGAATTCAACCTTCTGCATTAAGAGAGGTTTTCGTTGAGGTACCAGACATCGGATGGGAAGATATTGGTGGTTTATTAGCTGAAAAATTAGAAGTTCAACAAAGTATTGAACTACCACTTAAACATCCTAAGTTTTTTGCACACATGGGCGCAAAACAACCTAAAGGTATTTTATTATACGGTCCTCCAGGAACAGGAAAAACCTTATTGGCTAAAGCTGTTGCACATGAAACTCAAGCTAATTTTATATCAATAAAGGGACCAGAGCTTCTTTCAAAGTGGGTAGGCGAATCTGAGAAAGGTATCAGAGAAGTTTTTAGAAAAGCAAGACAAGCAGCGCCATCAATAATATTTTTTGATGAAATTGATTCAATTGCGCCTGTAAGGGGAAAATCTTTTGATTCAGGGGTTACAGAGCGTATGATTAGCCAATTTTTAACAGAATTAGATGGTTTGGAAGAATTGAAAGGTGTTGTGGTTATTGCTGCCACAAATCGTCCAGATATGATAGATCCCGCTTTACTTAGACCAGGTCGTTTTGATAAAATAATCAGAATTGGTCTCCCTGAGGAAACCAGTAGATTAGAGATTCTGAAGATTCATACAAAGGATATACCTCTTGCTGATGATGTTGATTTATTAGAATTAAGTCGTAAAACAGAAGATTTTTCAGGAGCAGAACTCGCTTTATTATGCCACGAGGCTGTATTGGTCGCTATTCAAGAGTATCTACCACGGGTCAAGGAAATTGGAAAAGACTTTCACGAATACAAAGTAAGAGCAGTTCAATTTGAAACAGCTTTAAACAAAATAATGGTAACACGAAAAGCTGGAAGAATCAGCTCAGCTGATAGACTTAAAGGCATGCAACAGGAAGTTGATCGATTAGCTTTCTTCTAATGATCTTTTCCTTTTTTTTTCATTAACAAT
>JAUUVJ010000200.1 GCA_030589605.1 Candidatus Hodarchaeota archaeon
GAAGATTCATACAAAGGATTTACCTCTTGCTGATGATGTTGATTTATTAGAATTAAGTCGTAAAACAGAAGATTTTTCAGGAGCAGAACTCGCTGTATTATGCCACGAGGCTGTATTGGTGGGTATTCAAGAGTATCTACCACGGGTAAAGGAAATTGGAAAAGACTTTCACGAATACAAAGTAAGAGCAGTTCAATTTGAAACAGCTTTAAACAAAATAATGGTAACACGAAAAGCTAGAAGAATCAGCTCAGCTGCTAGACTTAAAGGCATGCAACAGGAAGTTGATCGATTAGCTTTCTTCTAATGATCTTTTGCTTTTTTTTTCATTTACACTGAAAATCAATCTGTTGAAGGTAACTAATTCAAAATATAAAGTTTTCATTGAAATATAGTCTTTTTTCTTCAAAAATATTGCTTACAACCTTAAACTTAATTAATCCTATTAGTGGAAACCAGTATGATATCCTGCAAACCATTCTGATAAAAATTTGATCATCCCAAAAAGGAATCCTTATTATACCATCTTTTTTGTAATTTATCATAATATTTCATCATGGTGAAAGATATGGATTCAGGATTATTTGAAATCAGAGATGTGATAGATATGGATTTAGAGGGAGGAACATTGATAGAATGTTTCCCATCAATTAGTGCTTTAGCGCTTATTACTGCGAATATATTGCTTGAGGCAAAACGTTCTCCAACAGAAGACCACTCCGTTCAATTTGATCAAATTGCCGTTGGAGATAGCAATAAACTCCCATCTATTTGTGTTGTATATTATTCAAAGCCAAAATTTCCTATACGAATTTATGCAAATGAAAGTACAAAAATAGCTCTTCTTGCTTCAGAAATTCCTCAATACCCTCCAATAACAAGAGAAATCGGGAAAAAGATCTTCAAATGGTCAAAAGATAAAGGAATAAAGAGGATTATTTCTGTAGAAGGATTTACATCCGATTATAAACAATCACCTCAACAAATTCCGATGAGGGTCTTTGGTGTTGGGACAACTGAATCATGTAGAGCATTCCTAGATGAGAAAAAGATCACTCCATTAGATCATGGGGTTATTAAAGGACTTAGTGCTGTTTTACTCAATGAAGGATGGTTTGCTCATTCTGAAGTAATCGTTATTTTAGGAGAAGTAAGACAACATTTTCCTGAGATAAGGACAGCAGCTCGAATAATTGAAGTTCTAAATAGTCTATTACCTTCATTACAAATACAAATTGAACCTATTCTTGCTCATGCTGACCAGATAGAACAAATGGCTCTTTCAATGAGAAATCAAGCTAATGCTGCTATGGAATCAGAAGGACAGATTTCTTTTAAGGATAAAACATACATTTAGTTTTCTATTTCAGCTTCTAGTTGCTCTATCATTTCGTTCAATTGGTCCTGAATCTCATCACTATTATCTCCGATAGCTGAAATTCTTTCCCATGTTTCGATTGTCAAACCATAGTGTTGTAACCTAACAGGAAGGATTTGATTCCACTGATAAGCTCCCATTTGGAAGCTTGGAGAATCATCCAATACTTTTTGGAATTCAACTGATAGTTGTAAATACAATTTTTGCTCCGTTGGAGTTAGTTCAACCTCTGTGATTGGTGATGGGAAAATAATTGATGATGGTAGATTAAAACTAGCGCTTACTGGCCCAGAATTAATTTTATTTAGATCCATCTTTTTAACCCTTAGGAAGTATAGTGAATTAATATAAGATAAATATATTATAGTTACGATCCTCCGCCAAATAGGACAGATCTATAGGATTCCTAAAAAAAGAGAAAAGTAATGATATCACGATTAAATAATCGATTTTGTTTGATATAATCCATGATTTTTTGTAACCTGCAAAAATATTTTATGAAGGAGTAATTTTCTCCATTCCATGTAAATATTTTCTTAATACTTTAGGAATGATAACTGATCCATCTTCCTGTTGATAGTTTTCAATTATCGCACAAAGTGTACGCTCACAAGCAATTGCTGTTGAATTCAAAGTATGAAGAAATGCCTTTTCTCCACCAGCTTTTCCATACAGAGCATTTAATTTCGTACTTTGGTATCCAGTACAGTTTGAACATGAAACCAATTCTCGATATTTTTTTTGTGCTGGGAACCATGCTTCTAAATCATATTTTTTAGCTGCATTTGCATTTAATTCGCCTGATGCAATGTTAACAACACGATATGGTATTTCAAGTCGTTTATATAATTCTTCAGCGTTTAATATCATTTCTTCATGCATTTCTTCTGAATTTTCTGGATGGGAAAAAAGAAACATCTCTACCTTATGAAAATGATGTACTCTAAAGATTCCTTTGGTGTCTTTTCCATGTGACCCCGCTTCACGCCGATAACATTGAGATATTCCTGTATATTTCCTAGGTAATGTTTCTGGTTCAAGAAGCTCATTAGCATGAAGAGCTGCTAAAGTTTGCTCAGATGTTGCAATAAAGAAAACATTTTCATTCGAATCTGAATATAATGTTGATTCAAAATCATCAAGCTCACTAGCTCCTTCCATAATTTCCCGTCGCAAGAACGGAGGAGTCCAGAAGGGAACGAAGTTTTTTTCTTTTACTAGAAAGTCTAATGCGTATTGAATAAGAGCTAGATTTAGAAAAACAAATTCATTCATTAAGTAAAAAGTTCTAGAACCACTAACTTCTGCTGCTTTTTCGACCTCAGCTACATTTAAATCTTCAACAAGTTCAGAATGACTTTTTACTGGAAAACCGAATTTTGGAATTTCACCCCACTCACGTATTGTGACATCTCCTTCTTCTGTTTTAGCGATTGGAACGCCTGGTAGGAGAATATTTCCGATTGAATATCGAGTTTTGTCTCGTTCTACTAATTTTATATTTGCTTTTTCTTCTTTCTTAGATATATCTGAATTGACTTTTTTTACCCTTTCTTCGAGGGATTTTGTGCTTTCTCCCTTTTTTTTTAGAGGTCCAATTTGACGAGAAATCTGGTTACGTTCTTTTCGAAGTGCGTTAACTTCTTGAAGTAATTTCCGCCATTCTTCATCTAAAGCGATCACCTGATCGACAAGATTTGGATCTTTAAATCGCTTATTCTGACTCTCACGAATGAGGTCGGAATTTTCACGAAACACTTTAATATCGATCATATGTATTATATTCTCCTTTAATAGATATTAATTTGCTGTTTTATGTCTATTTGAGCTATCAAATCCCTGTGTTTTTTAATTAACTAGGTAGTACTCAGCATTTATTTTTTCGTTTGCAGTGAGTCATATGATGAGCATAAATCTAAAAACCAATGAATATTCATATATCTATAGGAACAATAATAGAAAAGAGAATTTATTCCTCTAGGATTCTGAATTTCGATTTGGATCAGCATTCACAAATTTCCAGAAAATAATAACTGCAATAAACATGAAAACAGCAGAGACAAAGTAAAGAGTAATAATACTAGTATATGATAAAAGAATTTCGAATTTAGATACCAATATCTAAAAAAAAGATCAAAAAAGAAAGAAAAATCAAAAAAAAGTAGGAAGAAAAAGAGAGATTTGAGCAATTTGTTAGGATTCATATTTTTCTATCTATAATCATGTCCTACTTGCAAAAGTCTATCGTGGATCGATCGTTCTCCTTGTACTTCTTCTAAGTCGCAATTTACCCCTATTCTATGTCCATTTGAGAGGAGAAAACCTCCTTTGCATATTCCTCGTGCTAGGCGTCCAGCGGTACGTTGTGTAATTAAACCACTACCTTCATTGAAAGTCAATGTTGCTTTTCCACTTGCTTCATTAATTTCTAATACAGCTTCTTCATTTCCACCTTTTTCTTAAAAGCCACCAGCGACGAAATATAATTTGAATACTTTTCCTGAAGTTGGTCTAGGTGTAGGGATAACACTAGGAGTTGGATCTAATCCTAAATCTTTTGTAGTTGGCTCAGGTTTGGGTTCAGAAGTGATAGCACGTGGTTTGGGTACAGGTGTAGGAGTAGGAATTGATGTTGTTTGTGGGGGTTTTTTTAACTCTGAAGGTGGGGAAACAGATCGTATATCTTCCATTCCTCCAACGATTCCTTTACTCATTTCAGTTGCGGCTTTACGAATCGTTTCTGAGCCTGAAAGTTTATTTATAAGTTCAAAGAAACCTTTGGGTTCATATCCTTCATTGATTGTATATACCATTGGATTTCGTTCACGGTCAACATCAAGCTTTCTTACAAGTCTATTACCAGCAGCTTTTTCCCCAACTTGACTGTTTGCTCCAACCCATACATATAAGTCATGATAGGCATCCAAAACAAAGACATCGTCACTTATTAAAGATTCCTTTTTAAGAGAAACATTTTCAACCACAAGATCATCTGAAGACGATCCGTCAGTTAAATCTGTATCTCTAATACGATAGAGTGCGTAAGAAACATCTTCCACGTTAACTTCTACATGTTTAAGAAATCCAGGAGTATCTCCTGTAACCACTTGGAAATTAATTAGTCCCTTAAACTCTTCAGATTCTTGGTTTTCAGCTTCCGTATCAATATCTATCTCCTCGTCTGCAATATCAAGCTGTTTTGCTGCCCAAGCTCCAACGGCGCGATCGTCTGCAAAAGCCTGAGATCCAAGCCAAATAAATACCTTCTTTTTAAGACCTGGACTTACATCGCTATTATCAACAATGTAAACATCTCCGTTGAGAAATTCATAAGGAGGAGAAACATCAATAAGTTTTTTACCTTGTACGTGTAAAACTTTCATTCTAAATCATCTTCATAATTATAACTACAAAATCGCTAATTTAAGTATTTGAACTTCTACGTGTTTTTAATTATAACAATAAAACTGCTAATTTAAATATTTAGATTTCAAATTTTTTGAATTTTATTTTTATAAATTATACTTCTTTATACGTGTTTTTAATTATGACTATAAAACTGCTAATTTAAATATTTAGATTTCATATTAGTTTTTAATGAAACCATCATTATTGAGAGGAAATTCACTCGATAGGATTTCATAGCAGGGAATAATCTATTTTTATGGTGAATAATGAATAAAAGTTTATTTTTCTTCTAGTTGTTTTTCTAAGCTCTTGATTCTTTCTCTTAATCGTCTTACCTGTGAATTAAGTACTTTATTTTGAGTGAGTAGATCCATTACGAATACTTTCAGCTTTGCTTCTTCTCGTTCGTCATGTGTTGTCATATCTAACGCAGTAGTAATAGTTACCATTAGATTCTCAAATAGTTCCTCAAATATGGCAGGTTGAAAGGCAATTTGAGTTCCATTCTGGCGGTCATTTCTTTGTAAATCAGCCCAATCATCAATCCAGGCATCAATAAACGATTCAACAAAACCACGAAAAGTATCTTCATTAATATATGGAGAAGTTCGTGGGAAAATTAAGTATAGACTTGAAACGCGACCCATTTTTATTATTCTAGAATCAGATGAGTCTGGAGCAGGTAGTAGAAAATTATAGCATAAATGTAAAATATCATCATGATTTGGTACATTTAAAGGATCCATAAAACCGACTGTATATTCTTCAATTCGGCCCATTCCTGACACTGTCTGTCCCTGGATTGCTAGAAGTAACGCATCTTCTTCTGCTAAGCAGTTATTAAAAACCACCTTCGGACCTTCAATATCATCAAATATAGCTATAACTATTCCTTTTAAATGTGTCCGTTGAAGATCTCGTAAGTCCATCCATGTTTTGAACTGAGTAGCTACTTCAGTAATATCTACCAACTCATTTCCTAGGAAAATATACAGATCATTACGATATTTACGATAATACAACCGTGTTAATGTCTCTGGGAACTCTTTTGAGAAAATTGTAGTATCCGTATTCTCAAAAATCTCTGGAGCTTGAACGATTTCCGCAATAAAATTATCTTCCTCAATTTTTGTGAACATAACCTGTTTTTGGAGTTTTTCATCGAAAATATAGAGTCCTTGGTGATTCAGAAGCCAAAATCGAAAATAATTGTTTGGCATTAAATTCGGTATCCATTATCCTCTTTTGAGTAATAGTGATTTCACCATTAAATTGAGAATGTGTGCTTTTTTTAATAAATAAAGCCTTCTTTATAAAGATTTATTTACCCAAAAAATGAAAACCATACCACATTAAATGAAAGTTATTATATTAATAAGCCCATAAAATGATTTTAATCTTCCAAAAAGTGAAAAAAAACCTAAAGAAAATAGTATGAAACTAATAAAATGATAAATATTAATATATACTTCATTTTTATGACCTCAAATGAAGGTATTAATATAGGAGATAATTTAATGAAGTGTCTTGTTTTAGGAGCAGGTCTTGTTGGGAGTGCTATCACCCTTGATTTAGCAATGGATCACGATATGGATGTAACAGTTGCAGATTTCAACCAGTCTTCCTTAGATAACTTGAAACGACAGAATATTAGCGTGATACAAGCTGATTTATCTGATTCACAAACTTTGAAAAGCACTGTGATGGACTTTGATATTATTGTTGGGGCATTACCAGGTTTCATGGGTTTTGAAACGCTTAAATCCATTATAGAAGCCGGTAAAAATGTTGTTGACATCTCATTTTTTCCTGAAGACGCTTTTAGACTTGATGAACTCGCAAAAAACAATAATGTGACCGCAGTAGTGGACTGCGGGGTTGTTCCTGGTTGTAGTAATATCATACTAGGCTATCTTCATAGTTCCTTAGAGAAAATCGATTCTTACACTTGCTATGTTGGTGGTCTTCCTGTGATAAGAGAGTTGCCCTTTGAATACAAGGCTCCTTTTTCACCCATTGACGTGATCGCAGAATATACCCGGCCAGCGAGATTTGTTGTAAAAGGTGATCTTGTTATCCGACCAGCATTATCTGATCCTGAAATAATAGATTTCCCTGGAATAGGTTCTCTTGAAGCCTTCAATACTGATGGATTAAGAACCTTGATAAGTACATTCCCTGATATTCCTGATAAAATAGAGAAAACATTACGTTATCCTGGTCACATAGAAAAGATGAAACTGCTAAGGGAGTTGGGTTTATTTTCCCACGAAACCATTGAAGTAAAAGGGGTAAAAATCAAGCCCATAGATCTCACCACGAAATTGATGTTCCCAAAGTGGAAATTCCTAGAAGGTGAAGAAGATCTCACCGTAATGCAAATAATCATCAAAGGAGAGAAACAAGGCAGGAAAGTTACTTACCGCTATGATATGCTTGACCGTTATGATAGAAACTCAAAAACACTATCCATGGCCCGTACTACAGGTTATACTTGTTCCA
>JAUUVJ010000386.1 GCA_030589605.1 Candidatus Hodarchaeota archaeon
GAAGATACATATCCCAAATCTTTTGCTTTCTTCTTCAGTTTATCATAATCTAAACCATTACCATTGTCCCATATTTCGATTACAATATCTGATCTTTCTTGTGTCACAGCAAGTTTAATACGACCAACTTTGTCTTTATTTTTCGCAATTCTTGCTTCTGGTAATTCTATTCCATGGCTTATGGCGTTTCGTAGCAGGTGAGTTAATGGATTAACTAATTTTTCAATTACTGATCTATCAACACCGTAATTCCTACCTGTTATTATAAAATCAACTTCTTTTCCTTCAGTTCGACTCAGGTCTCGGACCATACGAGGAAATCTTGTAAATATCGTATCAAGTGGAACTAATCTCATTTTAATTACTAAATCTTGTATATTTCCTATTGTTCGCTCAAAATTCGCAAGATTTTCTTTAAATGATCTTGTGAAAGTTTTTTGTTCCTGAACCTCTCTAATAAATTGCCCTGAAACAACTAAATCTCCAAGTAGTCGAATTATATCATCTAGATCTTGCAATTTTACTCTAACTGTTAATGCTTCAGAATCTTCTTCACCTTCTTCAGTCGAAATAGTAGGAAGAGCTTCAAGAACTTTTGTAACTTTTGCTGAAATAATATCTTGAGTAGAATTAACTATTTCGGCTATTGATTCTTCGTCTTCTTGAGTTGTTAATTCTAAAATTAACTCTCTAAAAGAAATGCCTGATTCGATTTCTTCCATTGGAGGGATTATACTGTTAATGGTTGCCTTTTCTCTAAGCTTACTGATAAGTACCAAACTTCTAGCACTGACAACTTTGCAATCAGTGCTGTATTGAGCTTTGACTCTTAGACGACTGCCAAGATTAATTACAAATTCGTCTAATGATGTCACTTGTTGAGTTAATTCATCAAACTGGAGTAATTCAGGTGTTTTTCCACCCTTTAGGCTTTTCTCTAATTTTTTTAGTTCATCTGAATATTTATATAACAGGTCTATCGTTTTATCAAAATTTGCGAGATCGGAAGATGTTATCAGATTTTCCATAGAATGTGTTACTGAACTGATTTTTGGATATCCTGATAATGAAAATAACCCTTTCAAACTATGTAAAGTTCTCAGAGTATCATCATAAGCATTTTTTTGTGAAGGATCTTTCTCCAATTTTAAAAGCTGAGAATCTAATTCGTTTATACGGTCAGTTAATTCTAATAACATTACTTCTTGGAATTCTTCAGTTTCTAGGTCACTCATTATATTTTCCTCTTAATTTAAAGATAGCTGATGTGATAATGAATTATACATTTAGGCTAGAGCACCCTCTATTGCTGATACAAGCTGATCAACCTTGAAAGGTTTGATAACGAAATCTTTAGCTCCAATTTTCAACGCTTGACGTACAAGGGGTTCATGACCTAATGCAGTTACCACGACAACTCTAGCTTCGGGATTCATTGACATTATTTCTTTAACCGCCATTAACCCGTTCATTTTTGGCATTACCACGTCCATTGTTACAACGTTCGGTAAATGTTTCTTGTACATCTCAATCGCTTCGATTCCAGTTTCAGCTTCAGCAACAATTGTATGACCATGTTTTTTTAATATTTTTCTAATCATTAACCGTAGATATTTCGAATCATCTACTATAAGCACTGTTGCCATTCTTTTTCATACCTCATTTTATAAATTTGTTAAAATTTGTTTTACTTGTTTTTTTGATGTTTTTTTGTTTTATTCTTTTAAGATTTCAATTTTTTTCCTAAAAGGTTTTTTAAATTTGTTGTCACTCTTTTTGTGTTAAAAATTTTATTTAAATATTCGTTTTCTAAGATATAAATTTTCTGTGAAATTTCATCATGCTGAAATATATTGTTACAAACATCATCCTTCTGAATGAAAAGATCTTTATCCTCATTTGGTTTTAATTCTTCGTCAAATTTAACGATTATTCCTTCAATATTATCTGCAGGGACAAAATAGGATTTGGATTGATGAATTATTAAGAATAAAAATGGAAATTCAATCAATTGCTTGTTGTTTCCAGTACTAAGGACTAGTGATGCTAAATCTATAATTGGTACCCTTGTATTATCAATATCTGAAATTCCTATGAAAGGAGATAATTCTATTTCTGAAAATGTTAAGCTAATGTCTGAAGAATTAAAAACCCTTTTCACTAAGTTTACATCTAAAGAAATGAACATCTCTCCCCATCTGAAAACAAAAAAATCATTACGATGACCTTTTTGTTGATAGAACAACATTAATTCAAGTTCTCTTCTTGTTTCATAAAATGTTTCTAGATAATCTCGCTCTTCTTGTGATAATGTTAAAACAAATTCGTCTTTTATATTCGTTAACGAAAGATTCTGTTTAACTAGTTCAGAGCTTTCTTTAATTAACATTTTTGGGTTGATTTCCATTCCAAGGATTCCATCGTAAGAGAAAAAGCCAGAAATTACTGTTGGTATTATTTTTTCAGAAATTTTAGGATCATCTCTGTAAGATTCAAAATCTCGAGTGTTAATTTCTTCTATTATTTCATCAATGAGAAAAGATAATTCAATTCCCTTTTCAGGATCTGTAATTACAATGCAACTTTTGTTTTGATTTTTCATATCTTTGCTTATCTGTGTGCTAAATATTGTTCTAAAATCAATTAAAGGTAAAATATTAGTATGAACAGCAGCTCCTATAATTGCATTATGAGAATAATCTTTTCTAATTAACGCGTTCTTTTCAAGAATCTGTACGACATTAGTTGAAGGAATAAAATAATAGTAATTATCTACTTTGAATAATATACCCTGTTTATCTGATATTTGAGAGATTGTATCGGATTCATGTTCAGGATTACTAAATAAAATAATTTGGTTAACTTTTTGAGCAAAAAAATCAGGATTAGAACAATGCTGCAATAAATAATTTATATTTAGAATTAGAGTAATACCTCCAGATGAGTTGATGATAGCTCCTTTAAAGTAATATCCAGATAATTTTAAGTATTCATCGAATAACACAGGATGAAAAGATTTTTCATCAATATCAACTTTATCTATTAGTTCCCCTACATACAACGCAAATTGTTCTTCTTCAATTTCAAAAATGATTATCTTTTCATTATATTTGAATGAAGAAGGGGAGTGGGAACTTGATAGCCCTAATATTATTGAGAGGTCTAATATGCTAATAACATTACCACGGAAGTTTATTGCTCCAATTACTGCTGGGGACGCATTTGGGACTTTTGTAAGTGATGAAATGCTGAATATTTCAACAACTTGATCATTAGGAATAATTACCTCTAAATTTTTGGTTTTGATTAACACTCCATTATGTTTTATGGTTTTAATCATTTTAAATTTTTGTTTTTGTGAGATAACACTTTTATATGTAGGGATATGACTCGTTAATTTCTCCTGAAGGTTAATATTAAGAGTTTCAAGTGATTCAGGAAGATTGATTGGAGATAATAGAATCTCATTTTCTGAGACGAAATCTCTTTGATAGTGCTCAAGTTCTTTTGTAATCTCACTTAAGATAGCTTCAAGATTTAGTTGAATTATTATATTACTTTCACGAATAAATCCTGATTCGAAGTAATTGTATTCAATTGAAGAAAGAATGTTCGGGAAAGTGGAGAATAAATCTGCATTTGGGCTTCCAATATTACCACTAATTGTTTCTACTCTAAAAATAACTCGATTTTTATCATGTTCGATAGCAATGTAACTAAATTTGTCTGTTAATTCCCCTATATTTTTATTAGATTCTTCTCCATAGAAAAAGATCTGTAAGTCTATAACAGGTAGAATATCCCCTCGGAATGAAGTTAATCCAATTACATATGGTGCACTATTTGATGTAGGTGTGATATTCTGCAATTTAGCTAATTGAATAATAGATATACTTGGAAAAGTACAATATATTTCTCTAAGTTTGAATAATAAAAGGTTTTTTTCTTTCAATATGGTTTTATAAGATAAATTATCACGTGATTTAATATATTGAGTTGAAAGATCAAAAAAAACGATTTCTGATCTTAATCCTGTAGATTTGCGTCTATAAGGCTTTGTTGGAATAAGTGTTACACATTCAATATTAGATTTATCTCATTTAAGTTATTAATTAAAGCACCATTGAAAAAATAGCTGCTATCTTCATCCTTATTAAGAGTACGGCTGAAATAAACTTTACTACTATCAATATTCTGAATATTTTTTATTTGATCAACAGATAAAGCTAGAATATGTTTAGCATATTCAACGATCAATAAATTTGATTTCTTTTTAGAATTTTCTTCTATCTGGAGTTCTTGATAA
>JAUUVJ010000288.1 GCA_030589605.1 Candidatus Hodarchaeota archaeon
AGAGAAGTTTAAAACACGACAGCAAATGCACTTACTTGCACGATTAATTCCATTTGTAGAACATAATATCAATTTAGTCGAATTTGGTCCTCGATCTACAGGAAAATCTTTTGCTTACCGTGAGTTGTCTCCTCACAGTATTTTGATAAGTGGAGGAGAAACATCTATTGCTAATCTTTTTTCATCTAATATTGGTGCAGGTAAAGCTGGATTAGTTACAAACTTTGATGTTGTTGCTTTTGATGAAGTTTCAGGATTAGCTCGTTTTAAAAATTCACCACAATTACAAATTTTCAAAGATTATATGGAGTCAGGTTCATTTTCTAGAGGTAAGGGGGAATTTACTGGACGAGCTTCACTTGTTTTTGTAGGGAATTTTGATCTAGATGTCCAAACTGCTTTACAGAGCCATCATCTATTTCTTCCTTTTCCGCCTCAAATGCATGATTTAGCTTTTCTTGATCGTTTTCACATGTATCTCCCTGGGTGGGAATTACCTCGGTTTAAATCTGAAATGTTTACTGAGAATTTTGGGTTTATTGTTGATCTACTAGCAGAATTTTTCCAATTAATGCGAAATAAATCGTTCCATCAAGAAATTGAAAACAAAATTGTTTGGGGAAATGAAGTAGATCAAAGAGATCGAGTTCGGATAAGAGCTTTGACTTCTGGTCTCTTAAAACTACTTTATCCAGATGGAAAATTTACAATTGAACAACTTGAACATAGTTTACACCTTGCTGTAGAATATCGTCGTCGTGTGAAAGAACAACTTCGTAAAATGGGCTCTGTTGAATTCAGAAAAACTAACCTCTCGTATTTCCTCAAGGGAACTGATGAAGAAGTCTTTGTAACGACCCCTGAACTTGAATTAGCTAAAAAATATTCTCCCTTAGAAGGTATTGATAAATATGGTATTGGTTTTACTATTGGGAAAAATGAGTTTGGTCGTTATGTGTTATATCGTGTAGAAGTTGGATTGCGAAAGGGTAGAGGGACATGGAACGCAACTGGCTTGGCTGGAAAACCAATAAGAGAAGCATTAATTACTGTCCGAGATTATGTTAAAGCAAATTTAAAACTTGTTGAACCTGAGATAGAAGAATATGCCATTAATAATTACAATGTTCATGTTCAAGTAGTAGACTTGATGAAAACCCATGAGGGGTCACAAACAGGTTTGGGTTTCTTTATTTCAGTTCTCTCTGCTTTTACTAAAATTCCTCTCATTCCAAAAACAATAATTGTTGGTGAAATGACAATTAGTGGGGGAATCATTCCTATTCAAAATCTCTCTGAAATTATATTGATTGCTAAGGAGAGTAAAGCAAATAAATTATTAGTCCCTGAAATTTCTAAGCCACTATTATCAACTGTTCCCCCAGATATTCTGGAAGATATTGAAATCTTGTTTTTTTCTGATCCAATAGAAGCTTGGAATTATTCTAAAGGGGAAGTTGTAGAAGGAGAAATTCCTGATTCAGGGCATATAGATACAGTCATAACTGAAGAAACCCTTGCAAAACCTCTAACCGAACCTGAAATTAAAAATATAGTTGTAGACGGAAATAATGTAGCTTATTATGGAGAAAAAGATAGAACAGCTTATGCAAAAAAATTAGTGTTATTGTATCATTTTTTGAGGAATGAATACGGATTTAGTACAAAAATATTCGTTAGTTCTGCATTAAAATATTTCGCGGAAGATTTTGAGGAATTAGAGGAATTATTGAAACGAAACATAGTTCAAGAAACCCCAGCAGGATCCTCAGATGATTATCATATAATTAACTACGCTATCCAAACTGATTCACTGATTCTATCTAATGATCGGTTTAAGGATTGGAAAGAAAAATATCCTCAACTGAAGGATGAAATAAAAAAGCGTCGAGTTACTTATCTCTGGGATTCCAGACAAAAACGATTTTTCATTGGAGAGTTTCCCAATACAAATTAGTAGTACAATTTTGGTTTGAAGGAATTATTATGTCAATGAGAACCCCTATTACAATTAAAAAAACAATTGAAAACATCCATATAAAAGAATACCTGCTTCCTGCTATTCAAAGAGAATTTGTATGGAGTACAGATCAAATTGAAGAGCTTTTTGACTCAATAATGTGTAATTACCCAATTGGATCTTTCTTATTTTGGAAAGTAAGTAAAGAAAAGAAGAGTGAATTTGAATTCTATGAATTTATTAGAAATTATCATGTAAGAGACAATTACCACAATCCTAAGGCTGACTTGAGCGGAACTGATCGAATAGTTGCCATTTTAGATGGACAACAACGTTTGACTTCATTTTATTTAGGATGTAGAGGCAGTTATGCTGAAAAAATTCCAAGAAAAAGATGGGATAATGATTTAGCGTTTCCACGAAAGAAATTGTATTTGAATTTACTAGAGAAGTCAAAAAAAGAAGACTATGGTCATGGATATAATTTCAAATTTTTAACTCTTGAAAAAGCTAAATATCGTGATAAGAACACATGTTGGTTTAAAGTTGGTGATATTCTAAACTTTGATGGAATTGCGGATGTAACATCTTACATCATGGAAAATGATTTAGATAACGACAGTGAAGTTGGTAATACACGCATTGCAGGAGACATTCTTTCAAGACTACTTCAAACTTTTCATATAGATCCCGTCATTCATTATTTCTTAGAGGAAGATCAAGAATTAAACAAAGTTCTAAATATTTTTATAAGAGTGAACAGTGGAGGAACTAAATTAAGCTATTCTGATCTTTTGTTATCCATTGCTTCTGCTCAATGGAAGAAGAAAGACGCTAGAGAAGAGATAAACAATTTCGTTGATGAAATAAACCAAATTGGAGATGGTTTTGATTTCGGGAAAGATTTCATTCTAAAATCTAGTCTGATTCTTTGTGATTTTACTGATATTGCTTTTAAGGTTGATAATTTCAAAAAAAGGAATATGTTGATGATAGAAAACAGTTGGAGTAGAATTAAAATATCCATTCGTCTAGCAATAAATTTAATATCAAGCTTTGGTTATCAATATAACACTCTAACCTCCCATAATGCTATTATCCCTATTGCTTACTATCTTTATAAAAAAGAACCTGAAGACAATTTTATCTCATCAAATAAATATCTTAATGACAGACAAAGAATTCAAAAATGGTTACAGCTGTCATTAGTGAAGAGAGTTTTTAGCGGCCAACCTGACAATGTCTTACGACCAATTCGTCAAGAAATTTCAAACAAATATGAAAAGTTCCCAATAATTGATATAATTCAAAAATTTAAAGGGACAAATAAATCACTGGTATTTAATGATGAAGATATTGAGTCTCTTATGTTCTATCGATATGGTCAAAAACATACATTTTCTGTTTTAGCTTTGTGCTATCCTACTTTTGATTTTAGAAATAAATTTCATGTTGATCATATATTTCCTCGCAGTCTTTTTCGAAGGAATAAGCTTCGAAAACTAGGGATTAATGATGAATCAATCGAGTTTTTTATGGATAATTTTAATTACCCAGTTAATTTACAATTGCTAGAAGGTATTCAAAATCAAGAAAAATCAAATATGAATTTTGATATATGGTTAGATAAAAATTTTGAATCAGATAAACAGAGAAGAGAATATAGAGAAAAACATTTGATCCCAGATATTGATCTTGGTATTCATAATTTTGAAGAATTCGTTAATGAAAGAGAAATTTTGTTATGTAAAGAATATAAAGAAATACTCACCTGATTATAATACACTTTAAATCTGTAGCCATGATATCCTTTATTCGCAATTCAGGTTTAAAAGAATTTGCTAAATCCAATTTTCGTCATTCTCCCTGTAAAATTGATCCTGATTCTGTGCCTGAATTATGGGAAATAGCGAAACTTGTTCAAGAACATTTTCCACCAATTGAGGAAATTGTTGAGGTGAAAGGAAAACAGTATTTACGTTTGAGATGACCGCATATCATCATTGAAGGTTCACAACAGATAGGGTTTAACTTTTTTTGATCGCCATCAAACAGAGATTGAATGCTATTTTTTGAGTTTACGAGTCATTAAATCCTCTTTAAATACCTTCAGAAGACCAAATCAAATATTGCGGTGTGTGTGGAAAAATAGCTCACAAATCAACTAAATATTGTCTTAAATGTGGGGAAGAATTCACTTTGATATGATTTTTAACCATATGAATTTGCTACTACAAAATGGATAGTTAACTATACCTACAGTACTACTTTGTTGGTAACAATCTTCACAAACATACCGATCACAATCAACGAACCGAAATTGAAATATTTTCCTTTTTACAAACAAATTATGTGTGAATTTTCTCCAAAAACCTCTCATACTGAACAATTGATACCTGATTATGATATCGAAATGAAATATGATTATTGGTCTAGTAATAAATCTGATAATGGTTCTACTTCCTTTGTTGAAGGTGAAATTATCGGGATGGAATCCTTTCATAAACTGGACATTCCTCTGACCCATTTAAAAACAAGATCTGAAAAAGAAGACCAAGAAGAAAAAGAACTGACCGTATAATAAAAAATAATTCTAATACTGAATTCGATTCTAGATCAATTATCGTTCCTAGTTCAATAACTCCTCTTGATTCAAATATCTCAATTCAACATTGAGATGCTCACACATTGAAATATCATTTTAGACCAACATGAAACTAATCCTTCTACTTCAATAATAATTATTAATATTAAATTGGGTAAATTATTCGATAACAGATGACCAAGGATAACGTTTTTTAATATCCTGTAGCAATCTACTTACATTTCTCTCTTCAAAGGTATTCTTATAATATAAACAAAGAACAAGACCACCCCTTGTTCTTTTCATCCGTTGATACATTGTTTTAGTAGTGTTAAATAAAAAAAAAAGGAATATTATATATATTATCAGTCATACAAAAAATCAGTTTCGTTCGTCATACGAGTAAAACAAAAAATTAATTAAGCCTGTTTAGTTTCTAAATTAGAGATTTGGAGAGGTAGAGTAAAGGCATCATCCCAGTTAGTTACTTTAGAATAAGTTATGTTTTATATCTGAAATAAAAGCTTATATTTGAGTTAATATTGGGAAAAATAATGATTACTAAATATAAGAAAATTACCAATGATCCTGAAGATGCGAATACATTGGATTCAAAAAGAATTATTGTTCTCGTATTGGTTTTATATTCATTTTTTATTTCTCTATATTCTATTTTTGCTAATTTTGAGTTATCTTTATTTAATTTTGATAGTCAATTTATTTTTGTAATTAAAAAAATATTCCTAGTTTTGTTAAGTATTCTATTTTGTTTTGTTTTATTACCATATATAATGATGAAGTTAAAAATAACGGATTCTTATACTAATTATTATGAATTTATTGGGCTTGATTTTCAAAAAGTTACTAAAAAGAATTTTCTATTGCCATTCTTAATTATCTTTATTCAAATACTATCACTACTAATTATGACATATTTATTCATTTCAATATTCAATTCACTTGAAGTCACATCAAATCAGAACAATATTGATAGTTTAAGACCTGTCGAAAAGGGATTTTTTGATAATCCATTAATTTTTTTTACAATCTATATTTTACTGTCTTTTCCTATAATGGGATTAAATTTGTTTTTTATTTTGAATTCTTCTATTATTGAAGAAACGATTTTTAGAGGAAATGTATTGTCTTCATTTAAAACACATTATTCAAAGAACAAAGCAATATTAATTAGTAGTCTTATTTTTGCAATATTTCATCTATTTAATGTGATTTCTGATTATGAGACTAT
>JAUUVJ010000045.1 GCA_030589605.1 Candidatus Hodarchaeota archaeon
AGATAAGCTTATAAAAGGTAAAGCTCTTTACCAAAATAGGAGCTTTATACTATAAAGCTTTGAAAATTGAATCAAAAAACATAAAGGTGTTCTAAAATGAATCATAATTTTGATTTGATAACTATTAGAAGATCATCTCATCAAAATACATTAAAAGATGGGTTGATTTTTATAAGTATGGGATTTGTACTATTTACCGTGGGTATGATGATGATAAACACGATATTTTACTGCTTACTACCAGTAGCAATGATTTTGAATCCTACTATTTTACAGATTTTAAAACAAAAATACACCTATCCCAGAATAGGATTTGTTCAACCCCAAAAAGAACCTATACAAATGATCTTAATAGTATTCAACCTTGGTATTGCTTGCATTTTCATTTTAATAATAGTATTAATGCTATTTTTTGGAAATACTGGAAATACGATTGATTTTGAAATGTGGTGGAATTTATTAACAATAGGTATTAGTATCGTCTTAGGTGTACAAAGTACAGATTTTGGCCGAAAAACTGGCAATTTTCTTTACTTCTTAATAGCTGTTCTTTTCGTGGTAACAGGTTTCATCTTCTCCCTACTGGATATAGTCCCATTTGAACATAAGTTTTCGATTTATTTATTTCTTTGGGGATGTACACTAATCGGAGGGGGATTATTTACTTTTTACAGATTTCTGAATACACACCCTGTTATCGAAAATGAAGTAAACAATAATTCTGAAAATTGAATGTGAGTATGCAATAATGACATCGTTAGAACTCAATAAACTGATTCATGAACCAAGCCGACTAAAAATCATTGTACAGTTATATGCTGTTGAAAGAACTGATTTTCTTTATTTAAAGCGCCAACTCGGGTTAACTTGGGGGAATTTATCAGTTCATTTAAGTAAATTAGAAAAAGCAGGATATATAGAAATCAAAAAATCAATAGTTAATAAAAAAACGCATACTTCAGTTCATCTTACCTCGAGTGGGCGGATTACTTTTGAGGAATATCGAAAATCTCTTAAAAGAGTTCTTGGAGAAACTTAATTATTATCCTTTGCCAAGACTCATTTTATTCTTTTTTGAAGAATAAATCCGTTAAAAAAAAAAAAATCACACACAATATAAACCCAATTAAAAATTTGGGTGAGGGAAAAAATTGTCTAGCTTCCTTTTAGTCACTTTATTCCCCTTCTGCAATAGAAAGATTTATTTTATTGGTAATTCTTCGTAACTTGAAACGGTATATTATATTTTTTATGAGGAGATTTTTCTTAGGAGGAAAAAAGAATGCTTGAGAGTGATTGGGTAAAAAAGCGATTAATGAACACTAAAGAGTCCACACTGGAATGGATAGGCACATTTCTGTTTATTTTCGGTTTTTTAGTCATTATAATCTTATACAACACCTATAATGAGCTTGATCCATCTGTAATACGAACTGTTATCTTTATAGCAATGATTATTGTTGGAGGATTTTATTCTCTTCTGTTTTTTGGTGCATTAGGTAGTTTTTTTCCCCAACCAGAAGAAAAAAAGTCTATTTTTGATGATATTGAATTAATTCCTTATTTCATTCGTCATCCTAAACAAAAAAGGGCAGTCAAAGTAATTTTGGCCTTTACTGTCATTAATGCACTTATTTATGCATCTGTCTACGCAATCATTGGTTTTTATAATTGGTTGCTTATGCCTGTTCAAATTTCAAACATAGCAATTGCTATTTTAGTAGCCATTTTAATAGAACATTCTTTTCAATTATTAGGCATTGGATTCAAGAATATTATTCAATATCAAGTCATTTTAGAATCACAAGAAAATCTATCAGAAGAATAGCAGGAGGTAGATGAATTGAACGAGATAACTATATTTGATGTTGGAACATTCTTCATTGCTGGTATAGCTCTCTGTTTATCTGTGTATAATACTATAAAACAACATTATAAGAGAGGTGCAGAGGTTTATCTTCTTAAAGACATTGTTAATGCAGAGTTTTTCCCCCATCAAAGAGCTAATACAGGTCATTTTGATGGTAGTATGAGAATCTCCTTATTTTTTTATAATGAAGGAGATATGATGAGTACAGTGCAATTTAAGTCAATAAAAATTTTAAATCAAGATTTTGAAAAATGTTCGAACTTTAATCCTCCAAAAATCACTCTTCCTCCTCAAAATTCGACATTAGTACAATTTGATGACTTCTTTTTTAGAAATAAACGAGAAGGGAGGATTGAATTCCCTGCTCAAATTAAAATAAATGTAGATTTTGTGTTTAATAAGAAGAAGAAACCGTTACTTAAATCTGTAGAAGTTCCTGTAAATTGTGAAGTCAAATATTGACCTAGTTTTTTTAATAAGTGGAGAAAAAAAAGAGTATAAGAGAATAATCTTTGAGGGATAAGGATTGAATCTTAGAAAAATTGATGAAGAACTGGTAATTATAGCAGGAGTTGTTATTCTCGGTATTGTTATTGTATTAGGGATAACTACTCAAAGTTTTAAATTTTCTGATGGTGTATCAGCAATTTCTGTGGCCATAGCTGCTTTAGCATTATATTATTCCAAAAGGGTAAGGGGGCCTGAGTTCAATTTAACAGAAGCAAGACAGACTCATAAAAAAGAAGAATTAATAACTATAACTGTATTAGTTCAGAACACAGGGGATCGAATGGGGTATTTACGATGGGATAAGATTAGTATTAAGATAGGGGAAAGAATAATTCAGACAGAGAAAGAAGCTTATAAAAAATTAACGGGTATATTTGCATCTGATGAACAAGTAGAAAAAGGGTTTTCTTTTCCTTTAGGGAAACATGAAGACCTTACCGAAGGTATGTTTGTTGCTGAAGGAGTGTACTCCAACCATAAAGGAAAAGGAATGATCCCAGATACATGGATAATTCCCCTCACTGGAGAGCTCAAACCAATTAAAGAAGAGGAAAGGAGGATAGAAGATGACTCTTGAAGAAACGATAGTGAATCTAATTCCTGTGTTCTTTGGGTGGCTTTTAGGTGTAAGTACTCTTGGTATTCCTAAATTTTTCGGATGGTTAAACGCTAAGAATATACAGAAGAAATATAGTCCTCTTATCAACCAAATAAAAAATGGTAAATTGAGTAGAACTAAAAATGTTCTAATGCCTTCTAAAATTGCAGGTAAAAAGCAATCTTTTTCAGCTCTCCCCGAATCCGATAAAATTTTGTTATTTGAGAAACTACCGGAGTTGATTCTATATAATAAGGATTGGGAGTCATTTGAAAGGATTATTAAATATCTAGACAAAAAAATGCAAACCTAAAGACATTCATTACTTGATAGTTTTAGATTGAACTCGGAATACAAAAATCCTTTAGACAATTATATATTCCCATGAAGACGAAACGGGTGTTGGAAGTCAGATTAAAATGGCAGATAAATTAATTAATAAAGTAAATATGATAAAGGAACGATGTCCTTATTGTAAAACAATGTTAGAAATTAAAATTAAAGATAGATCAAAACTGATACGGATTATTTGTCCTAAATGCAATACAAAATTTATTTTTAACGAAGTGACTCATAATCAGCTAATAAAGCAATTTATTGAATATTATCAGGGAATTAGACCAGACGTTCAGAATATGGATAATTCTTATGCAAAAGATTGGATAAACTCTATCACAGGATACAAAGGAGATCCAAATAGAAATCTTCCTGATTTAGTGTCATTAATTACCATTTCTCAAAGATATGATAGACTAAAGGATGCTTTAGAAAATATTAGACAATTTTTTGTAACTCATATTACTCCGAATTGGAAAAGTTGGTTTCAATTCATTCATACAAATATCATCGAATTTCCCGGTTTTTCTTATCAAATGAACGAACGATATAATAACGAGATGGCTGATGATCTCAAGTTTCAAACTATTGATGAATATAAGCAATTTTGTATCTTATTAGATACAACAGAATCATCTAAATACTTGATTATGGATCATATTGCAACAGAGTTGATTAGACCTAATGTAAATATCCTTACTCTTGCTTTAACGGATTTTATGTACATATTTATTTTCTTTGAAAAAATTAATGTTATCTATAGACGATTATTCTTTGAAATACCAATCAAATCAAATCCCAATAAAGAATATCCTGATAAAAACATTTTTGAGTTTGATAAAGGAGGTACATTAGAGAATTATAGAAAATTTCGACATTCTGTTGCTCATGGTCAATTTCAAATAATTAATAAAATGAAGAAGCAATTACAATTCTTTGATTTTAACCAAAAAACTGGAGTCTATGAAGTTATTCCTGATTTTAATGAGTTGAATATCGAAATGGTAGTATTATTTCAAATAATTGTCTTGATAATTCAATTTTATCAACCGTTTTGGCAAAGTAGGGGAAGAGAGGAATTATTTTTGCCTCAAGTAATATGATTTGGTAAAAAAGAAAGGGAAAGAAAAAAGAGAGAATTAGGTTGAATTGTTGTTATTCCGTACCTGTTCACGAAATCGCCTTCTAGAGTCCTTTTCCTTCTCTCTTAGATAACGTTGAGTGATTGCAACATCTGTATGCCCCATCGCATCTCGGATTAACTCTAAATCAACCTTTCTGACATTTCGATTAATTGTAGCAAACGTTCTACGAAGATCGTGGGATGTAAAATGATATTTCTTCTTAAACTCTTTACGTTCTTGCTTTTCTTCTTTAGTAAGCTCAGAGACTTTCCTGTTATGTAAGTGTTCAGGTAAAGGGTGAACTATTTCTGACATTCCCTCATCTGTAACTCTGGATATTTCTTAACTAATACATTATCAAATTCTTGGATAAAAATTTCAAAAGGATCTATCAGCTCAAGGAATTTCTCTTTAGAAATCTTTATTTCATCTCCAACCTTATAATCGTGATCTCCATATTTTGCTAAGAAAATATGGTTTACCATTCCTCCTGAATGTAGAAATTGATTTCTCACTAAACGTGTCTTTGTTATTCGCTTAATCAGATCACTGCTTATTTCGTGATTTATAGAATATTTCGCTTTGACATAAGCTAGGATTTGCTTAAAGCTCTTATAGAATAAATCATGCAATTCTTTATCAATAACTCTATCTAATAATAAATCTGAATCAGCGGTTTTTTTATCTGAATCAAATAAATCTTTTAACTTGAATTGCTTTTCACTTAAAATTGTCGGGTATTTTTGTAAAATAAATTTAAAACATCGAAATAGATATGTTTCAAAAGCTACATAAGTCGAAAGAAACATATTCTTATAAATTTCGAATATAATGAACTTTTTTTCAATATTTTCAATTGAATGAATTAAAAATCTCAGAGCGGACATATCTGAATCGGATGATTTTATTTTTTCTTCGTATTGCATTTTAAAGGAGCCTAAGGTGTTTTTATATTTCTCTAATCCAGGTTGAATATTATTCAACATCATTTTACTTAATATAAATTGAATAGAGTATGTTCTAAAGTATTCTTCGTAATATATACTGTGTCTATTTTCTCTTGTTCTCAAAAAATCACCTTTTGTTTAGATCATCATCACATGCAGCTTAGACAGTCTAGGAATAAAATCGTATTCTCAGACACACTACTTCCTTCCTTTTCACTGAGTATAATCGTCTCTTTTTTTAGGCTTTTGTTGAATTTTTCTTCCCCTTAGAATTACTTTCAAAATAAACATCAAGTTTTATTTTGCTATCGATCCTATATAGCTCCTGTTGTAGTACATTGATTTGATCTTTCAGTTTTAAGTTCTCTAAGCGTATTTGGGTGACCTTTTCATTGTGTTCAAGAGCCTGTTGATATAGCTGGTCTAATTTCATCTTGGGTAACTCACCTCACGAGATCTCGGCTAGTAAAAAACGAAATCTTCATTCCTTTTGTCTGTGAATTATGGAACTGGATGTGATACTTCATCCCTTTTCTTGCTCATTCTTAAAAGTTTTCTTGTAGAAAAAGTCAGAATCGATGAATGAAGATGGTGCTTTTTCATCCTAAAATGTGTTTTATTTTCAAAAACCAGTTTATAAATTAAGAAAAAGGTAGTTTTTCAAGAAAGTAGGAATAAATAAGTCCCAAATCTGTTTATAAGTCTTTTTTAAATTCAGTAATAACTTTAAAATCTTTTATTTTTTCTTTAAGATCATTATGTTTACCAATTTCATTATTCCATATTTCTTTTGCTTTTAATTTCATATATTCTTTGAAATTTGAGGAAAAACTAAATTCAATAAATTCACCAATTTTACTTTCAAAGAATAAGTAAATTATTGTAAAAATGATAGGAGCTTCTTTGCAGTATTTAAACAAATTGTGTTCAATATTTTGAAATAGTGTTTTTGAATTAATATCACTAAGCCGTTCATTAAGAATAAATAATATGAAGAAAAATCGAAATAAAATATCAATAATTTCAATATATTTCCACGAATTGGAATTTTTGATCTTATTGAACAATTGTTTTGATTCTAAAAGGATATTTTTAATATCAGCACGATTATCTGTAATCACTACTCTCATTATCATTGATTCGAATATAGAAATAGCTATTGCTATAAGTGTAATTTTTTCACTTTTTCTATTAATTTCATGATCTAATTGATCTTTGAGAATGCTTTCTGCTTTTAAAATTAATTCAATCTTTTTCTCATTGTTGGTTTCTTTTTTAGCAAGATTCATGTAACCAAAAGAGAGAGAAACTCCACCTTCACCAAAGGTTTTTTGATGACAAGTTTTCATCATAATATTATTTAATGTTGTTTTTATTTCATCTAATTCTTTCTCTGTAAAATTTATTTCGCCAAAAGGTATGTATTCTATTCCATTATCAGTTTCTGTAACTAATTTTGCAATTATTTTTGCATCTTCCTCAAGAATTACTGAATTTTCCATTATAAACGAGCTCAAAGATTCTCTTATGTCATTACACTGGTTTTTATATTCGGAATGTAGGAAACTTTTCATTTTTTCCTTGAATTTACGTTTATTATCTTTTTCAATTGAATATTTAATTTGATTATCATAATAATGATTAGAATTAATATCAAAATAATAAACAAGATCAATCATACTTATTAATCCTGATTCTAAATAACCATCCAGCTCCGCAATAATTTTTAGCTCATTACTATTATCAAGTAATTTCTTTTGTTCTTCAAGGATTAATTGAATTTTTTGATAAATTGTTTCAAGCTGCATCAGGTAGGTTACAGGTGAGAATAAATTGTTGCTTTTGTGTAAATTGCATCCTGAATGCATTGGCACTAGATTAAAAAAACTCTCCTGAAACAGATTTAGATCCAAATTATCTGGGAATCCATATAAATTTCTAATATCTTCAACTTTCTGTTCCATTTGAAAATAAGATTTCGGTAGAAAATGATCCACTTGATAATTATCCCATCTGAAGATTTCTCCACGGCAATAGAAACATTTGTTTCTATATGCTTCTAAAAGTGCTTTTCTATAGAAAGAATTCGGTTTTATTTCATCTAAATAATTATTACTAAGTTCATTAATAATGAAAGCCATATTTTTGTTATCTCCCATATTTAAATGGAAAATTCTAAATAAAAAATTTTAATTCTTTACACTTTACAATTTATTTCATTTATTCGAAACTTGATTATCAATTTTTTAAAACTTTTGCACCAATCTACATCAGGTTAAAAACTTGAGGAGATGAATTAAGCTGAAGCTGTTTGACCTTATCATTATGTTCAAGGGCTTGTTGATACAGTTGGTCTATCTTCATCTCGGGTAGCTCACCTCACGACATCTCGATACGTAAAAATTGAAACCTTTCATTCTTTCCTTTTTGGATAGTGGAACTGGAAGGATTCCTCATCTTATTTCTTGCTCATTCTTAAAACTTTTCGCGCCTTCACTATAGGAATATCAGACTAATGATCACAATATTCCTTTTTGACATTTCTTGGAACTAGATCTCTCTTCTTCAGATTAATAAGGTGCATTCTCTAATGTTTACTGTATTGTAAAAACAACCATGAGGTGAGAACAAATGATTTATAATGAACTATTTGAAGAAATTCACATGACCCAGGAGGAATCACAACCACAAAACAAGCTAAAAACCCCTGATTTGAGACACATTTTGAGATTTCTCAAGTTTGATGGAATGGTTTGTATTAGTGTACTGTGATGAGGGAGGAAGATATTACTATGAATAATACGTCCAATCACAAACTAATACGTAAGAAATGATTCCTTGTACTAGATGTTCTGCATAATTAAAGAGAAGATCAGGTTCATGAATTGAAGGGAGAGTTAAGCCCTCTAAACGTAGGAAGAATGACTGATGATCGACACTACGTTCACGAATATTCTTGAAATACATTTTAGCTTTCTGTGTACGTTTGTGAGTCACGATATTGTGAAGATTTAACAGTTGAGGGGGCACCGATATCACTCAAAAGTATTAGAAGTGAAATTCTTTTAAACACCTAACAATGAATGGAGCATCCTGTAGAGATAACATAGTAACTGATAGTACTTTGATATTACTTGAAAAGCATCCCGAACTCATTAGGTTGAAAATAGACTCATTAAAACGGAAATCCTTGAATTGATGTTTAATAAAGACTAACACACTATTCTTTCTAACAAGATAAAAATGAACAGCTTAATCCGACAAAAAAGTGAAAATAATCGAGAAACGAAAGAAAAGGTTTAGTTAAAAGATCAAATTCAAATAGCTAAAAAATTGGGGTGTTTATATATAAACCTTTGACCACTCTGGCGAGATTTTTCAATTTGTTAAAATAATGAGAGAAATAATTATGTCAAATGATGAGAATGATATTTCTGTGTTTGGAACTAAAGAAGAGGCACGTAAAAAAGCTACTAAATTAACGCAATCAGGATATGCTTTAATTTTTAAATATCTGGAAGAATTGGGTTTTCCAAGCGATTTATTATTGGATGAAAAATGAAAAAGAAGAATATATTCTCCCTGAACATATGCAATATTCAACTCTCTTTCCAAAAAATGATGAATTATTTCATCAAATAACCGAATGGAAAAACAACACGATAAAAAACGATATTAGAAGGGGTCAAGTAGCTGTTAAGAAATGAGAAGACAATTACAATCTTTATTACACGTTATCTATGATGATTTACAGAGTGTATAATCATCCTACAGGAGGCAATGGCCCCTCAAACAGCTCACTCAATCCACTCTGTGTTGAAAATTCAACCAAAATTAAACACAACCTAAACAATTTAGGATGTGTAATTTTTCAGACCGAATGAAAATGATTCGAACAACATACCCTGGATGCGTAATTTTTCAGACCGAATGAAAATGATTCGAACAACATACCCTGAAATTAGACTTTACTACACCACTGAACCCTCTATGCTTGGTAAGTGGCATCTATCTTTGAGACAGACCTATCCAACCCAAGATTGAAAAGAAGAGGAGAAAAACTCCTCCTCTCAATGAACTCCTAAAATTACTATTGATTATCAATTCGAATAGTATTTAAACCTATTAATCTCTGAAAAGAAGATCATCATCATTAGGTGTGAAATCAGGATTGTGACGTCACGTTTACTACCTACAAATAAAGTTAAATAAATAATAGGGATGAAAAAAACAATTAGGATAAAATCCAATAGAAGAGGTAGAAAAATGGTATTTTGCATAAGTTGTGGAAAGGAAAATCCAACTGGAGCAACCTTTTGCTATAAATGTGGAACAAGGATCGTACCACGGAGGGAAAAGACCATTAGAGAATTATCGAAGGTCCACTCTGCTGATCTGACAATTGATACTGAAATTCCTTACCAGATTAAGAATAGAGAGGTTGTAACAATTTACGAGGCTTTAATTCACTTGTTAGATAAGGGTACGGTGTATCGCGATGGGTATGGAGTATGGGTATTTGATAAGCAAATTATGGGAGCACTCAAACAAGTTATAAGTGAAACTGCTTTTCAAGAGTATGCTGATAAAGGAATGTCGGAAGACGAGCTGTGCAAAGTTTTACTTATTCAAAAGATGATAAGTGTTGAAACGAGAAAAAAGGGGGGGTTGAACCTAGATGAAATTAACATAGAAACAGAAATTGTATTAGAAGGCACACAGACAACCTTCAAAGACGCAATAGAGCAGGGATTGAAGGAAGGTTCAATTATTGACCACGGAACAAGATATGAATTCGAACAGAAGTACTTTGACGCGATGGATCACCTGACTAAAGATACGTTTTCTCTGAGGAAGGGACCACATCAAGGAGTATTATCATCTTTAATGTCGGAATATGAATTCTATAGAATTAACAAAGGGTATTGAAAAATATGCCACTGTACTGGAAAAAACAAGAGCTAATTCTTCTGATGATATTGCTGCTTTCCTAACACTAGATAATGAGCTGTGGATTAATCTCCCAAATCACCACTTTCTAAAAATTAGTCCACGTTCTGCCATTCCTTACGACAAGGCTCTTTTCAATAGACAAGTACAGATTTGTACCAGAGAGGATTTTTTTCGTATTTTATCACAAGAAATCCTTATTTCAACTTACTCACGGTCAAAATTAACTGATGAGAACCTTTATTTTCTTGCCTACTATACAAAATATGAAGCTGATCTTGGATATACGTTTAATAAATTCTTTTTTGCTTTTTTATCAAAAAGCAAAAAAAGTGAGGATCTCAATATTGGATATGTACGATCTATCAACCATACAGGTGATATGTGGATAGCCAATTCAAATGCATTATCCATCACTCTTTTAATAGACAAAGGGTTTAAAATAATTACACCCAACGAATTAATCTTAAATACTTTGGATACTCTAATAGTTAAGGAAGATGCCACAAAGACCGAATTCCCATACGACGCAATTGTTGAAGATTATTTGAAATTCCTTCATAAATCAGACTACTCTGATCTTCCTACCCAAATTTTCTTTAAACCAAAGTACCCATTAATATTTAAACCACCTAAGACAACTATTTTCATCTGCATTAATCCAAAAGGAAATCATACACAATGGAATTGGTATTTCGGATCCCCTCCATCCTCTCTATATGAATCATACGAAATAATACTTGAGAATGAAGAAGAACAAAAAGAAGAATAGTAGCAGTTTGTTTATTTGACGAGAAATTACAATTTGTTAGAATAATGAGAGAAAATAATTATGTCAAATCATCTGTAAATTGGTATAAACAATTTATCTAATTTGGCTAATTGATTATCTTTATCTTGAGAATTAATGACTACCCTTACGCACATAGATCATCTCAGTAAAGCTTATAAAGACTATCAATGCAAAATCTAATGAGTAAATACTTGATGATATTATAATTAGTAAGTAAAGATTCAGGAGAAACCTAATGCATCTCCAATTTAATCAGAACAAAAAAAAATGGCTTATACTTCGCCTCTGTCTATTTATCGGATTTTTTGTCGCATGTGTGATAATCCCTGTAATCAAGATAATTCCTTTTTTCTATCGGAGTGAATGGCATGGGGGGCTGGGTGATTCATATACTCTCAAATTTTCTTATTTCATTGACTCGTATTATATTCATGAATCTGGACGTACAAGATATTATTTTACCAATTTTGTTTTTAATGACCTAATTGATTATCTTGCGATCACAGGTTGGATTATGATTCTGCTAGGAATTCTAGTACTAATTTTTGTGATAGCTGAATTCTTAAAAAAAGAGAAATTTTCTATCCTTTATTGGTTATCAATGTTAACCATTATTTCAATTTTTGTGGAATGGTTACTCATGATCATAATAATGATTCAAGAACCATGGAAAGTTGTTATAGTAAATGGAAGTGTTTGGTATCCTCCTGTCATCAATATATACCTCTTGGTAATAATGTTAATCGGAATAATCTGCCTATTAGGTGCAAATTGGATAAATAAGTCTTATAAACCAATTGAGACATAATTACTGAAAACAAATGTCGAGACTTTAAGAAATTAGATTAATATTGATTAATACCACAAAAAACGATTTTTAATATTTAATTTTATAGATCGTAATAGAAAAACTCATTTATTAACAGTAAACGAGTTCGGTATGAGTGCCCCTTTGCACCGAAAAATAGTTGATTAATTAAAGTTTGCAGGTTTCGTAAGGTGGTATCATTTAACCAATAGCTTTTAATGCTTCCCATGCATCAACAATACCATATCCATAATAATTGTTCTGGCGAGTTGGAGTACCATCAGTATCAAAATTATCTGTGTCTTGACCTCCAGGAGGACATTTAAACAAACAAGATAACATCTCAGAAGCAATTAAAATAGCAATAGAAGATTTAGATTTAACGCGAGTGTTTAGTTTTTGTAAAAACATATATGCTGAATATATTAGTCAAAGTGAATTAGGTAGGATGTTGAATTTACCTTCATTAGGACGGAGAGTAATCTGGTGTAAATATGGAGGATTCTATGCAGGACAAAATCTTCATGGGATGTTTGATTGTTTCGTTGAAGAACATTGTGATTCCTGTGAATTCAATGAACCTCAACCTGATGAATGGGAGTGCACAACAGGATGGATGATAAAACACAATGCAAATCCTGAATTCGAAAAAGTACTACATAATTTCTACAATGCCGTTTAAACTCCAAATGAAGATAATGATGATGATCAAAATGCCTAATCATAATTGTAACATAATTTTAGTACATGGATATACTAATAACCCCTCTGATTTTGATTTATGGGTCAGTCATCTACAATAAAAACAATTCAAGGTTTATACTATTCTTCAGTAGATTTTGATTTATGGGTCAGTCATCTACAACAAAAACAATTCAAGGTTTATACTATTCTTCAATTCTTCAGATTGACAAAATAATGAAGGCCATTCCCAACTGGAGGTTTCCGATTGGCATACCAATTCCGAAGAGTCAATCCAAATGTAGCAGCGGCAAATAGAAATGAAACAGGAGCCATTGGAGTAGTGGCTACCATAAGTGTTGCCATTGTTCCTAAACTTGCAGGAATTGCAGGATCAAGCCTTTTATTCTTCATCCACTCATCACAATTCTCTTTTGCTCGATCCAAAGCTTTTTTCACTTTATTAGGAATAATATTGTTATAGATATCATCTTCAAGTTTTTTGGACCATGGAGTTTCTTGAATCTGACGGGCCATGAGTCCTAAAGCATTTCTACAGTCTTTCAAGTCGTTTTCGTGGTCATTCCGATACTTCAGAATTCTATCAATAGGATATGCACTCGGGATCGTTGCAAGTTCCAAATGCTGGTCTTCAAAGATCTGTTTGACCAGAAAAACTTATTTTATTTGAGCAGCACTATAATTATCTTCCAGAACCTCCTGAACTAAAGGATTACTCAATGCACGGGAAATTTTTAATTGAAAGATTTCGTGATGAAAAGGGTCATTTGTAATAGGAGTGGCTCCTTTATATAACAAACCAGAGACAAGGGCATGGTTCATCATCACAGCTTCGCCAAATGCGAGATCAACACTTTCATAACCCTGAGTTACCCGATATTCTATTCTTCCATCCCTAACTTCATCATATATAACTTCATCATATTGATTAACCCCATGATAAATTTCTCCATACTGCCCTCCCACTCGTAACATCTGTCTCATCTCATCGTCCCGCTTCTTGGGATCATTTCGATATTCTTCTGGTATCTTTGCAAGGGAGATGTTCCACCCCTGTTTCTGGTTGGTTTGACATAGCTGTTGGAATTCAGGATCAGCAAGATCGGATTTGATTCCCTCCGTTATAAGTTGTTGATAATCAACATTTTCCTTAGATTGAAAGACTTCCGTTGGCGTTACCCGCTCTAAAATTCCCGCATCTTCTAACTGAGTTACGTTATATTTCATTCCATTCGAAATCCCAATCCCATCATGATGCGCAAGTTCTGGATCGAGAATGTAAATCTTGTCAAAATAGATCGCAGCTAATTTAAGGACGGGAGATTGGTTATCTGCAAAATATGAATACGGATAATAAAACACTTTATGTTGGTCCATAATTTTTTTCACCTTTCCTCTCTTTATCCTCCTAGATTGTGTTTTTCTGTCCCCTCGTAGACACTGAATTCGTTGTGATCAAATAGGGGTGAAATCCTTAAGATTGAATTTCCTTTATCAGTTGAAATTACACATGTTTTATACTTTCCTACTATATAAGCTCTTCTATCTTG
>JAUUVJ010000305.1 GCA_030589605.1 Candidatus Hodarchaeota archaeon
GAGATGAAGTTTTTTAATGAAACTTGATCTGTACTCTATTTCAAATTTAAATAATGGTGCAATCAAATAAATCTCGTTTGAAAAACGAATTTGGAAGAATGAACGAGAAATTCAAGATTTTTTCTGTTGTCGTTTTAATCGAAGCATAGCAAGTAAGGAGAGAAGAAAAAGGGATAAAATCCAGTTGGGAGTTGTAGTTATTGTTCTAGTTGAAGAGGCGTTATAATTGGAAATTAAGGGATCATCCATAATCGTTAGCGTGAGATTGGAGGAAAAAGGCCACACCATTCCATTAATTTCCGATTCAACCTTTAATTTTTCCAAATAACCCTTCTCGGTATTAATTTCTAAACTAGAAACAGTCAAATAACCATCTACAGGTCTCATATCAGAGAATTCTTTTAGTAAATGCTTTCCATTGAAACATTCATATGATCGATTTCCTAAAGGAGGGGAATCACCCAAATTAAACTTATTTTCAATCTCAAACCAGTAATTATCATTTATTGGCCAAATAAATGCACTTGGTGAATCATATTGGACATCCAAAATACTGTCAAAGGTAAAGTCAACATTCAATTCTATACAAACTAAATCCTCAGAAGCCAATGAAAACAGGCTTAAATACCCCCCTCTTTTTTCTATTGATGATAGATCCCCCTCAATAACACTCACATCCAAAGAACCTAAGATAAATTGATCTGTAACATTAGTAATATTTGCTAACATTTTTCCTTTAAAAATAAATTCTTTAAACGATATCCCAGACCCCTGACTCTCGTAATAATTCAGTTCCCAGCCGAAAATCTCTTCTTCACTTATATTGTATTTAATATCGTTGGGGAAAATTACAGAATAACATTCCAAGTAATTGTCTGGAGCTGTGTTAATTTCATTGAAAATTACTTCTTCTAGCCCTAGTACGGAAACTACGGTATAGGAACTCAAAAAAATAACCAAAAAAAAAGAGGTTAATCTGACTTTGCGATGGTTTTGATAGACAAACAAATTTGAACCTCTTGAAAATATGACATAGGTGAAAGAATATAAATTCTTCCAAAAATATTTTTTGATACATCTTACGTTGGTTATAAGAACAAACATCTTGATGTTTGGATGGATTTCAAAAGAATTATATTTCAACGAGTGAAAAATAATGATATTTCGTCTTACAGGCTGATTTTTTCCATCGCGGTCTCAAAAAGAACATGACAAAAAGGGAGAGGGTAAAGAACAGAATATTTCATCCGCGTGTTATTACTGTAGTAGTTATTGTAGTTGTTGATATTCTTGAATTGGTTATTTGCCACAAAAATAATTGTTAAAAATTCCTCTTGATAGATTATTTGCATGGATCAACAATCAAACATCATACATGTGATTCGTGAAGAAACACTATTTGCTAGCATAAGAGAACCAATAAAAGAGTTGAGGCCAGTAAAGGAGCTTCTTCCTCGAATAGAAAAACTGAATCGAGCTTGTAAGGGGTATATCGTAGGACCAGTGCGCCTTCTTTTTCATTTTGATACTCTGGTAGATGGATATGACGCAGAAATTGGATATCCTGTTAATAAAAATATTGAACGCGATAAAATTTCAACCCGAACACTTCCATATGCAGAATTTTTGTCTATTACGCATCGAGGATCATATAAAAAGCTTCAAGAAACGTATACAAAAGTTTATAGCTTTATGCGAGGGAATGGTCTCTCAGATGCGTTAGAAATCGAAGAAATATTGCACACGTATGATTTTGAGGATCAAGAACATTGTGTTACCGAAGTGCACGCTTCGTTTCTCATGTGGGACAAATTATACAGAGATCACCTAGAAGAAATCCTTGGAGAAGAAAAACGGAAGATAATTTGGGGTGATGGAGACAAAATTACTCCATTTACATCAATTGAAGAGCGAGCAGTATGGGTAAAAGAGACTCTTGAACGCCTCAAAAAGCAATCCACCGAAAACCAGCAATTTGAAATCATTTCACGTCTGGCTTTACCACGACCTTTAGATGAAATAGATCAATATAAGGAAATCTATGAACAGACAGGGGACATACACCAAGTTTTGAAGAAGCGGGAAGAGGCTCAAAACTGGAAAATAAAGCCAAAATTGGAAAAAAATATTATTTTTACAAGTAAAATCCCTTATTTTTATTTCCGACAGGATCGTGATTCCTATGATAATGCAAAAACTCCTGAAGAGATTCGTACTACGTACTGTTTTTGTACACTCATTAGAAATCATAAAGGTGATACTGGGATAGACCCTATCTTTTGCTATCGTGCAGCAGGTTGGGCAAGACAATTATGGGAAAGAGTTTTAGACAAAAAAGTCTTAAAATGTGAGATACTCAAATCAGTGTTAAAAGGAGATAGATTCTGTCAGTTTGCCCTTCATTTTTCAACTATCTAGGTAAACAATAGATGAGAAAAATTTCTTGGAAAATTTGTCTTCATAGTTACTAGTTTTCATTACAAAACGGAGGACTTATTGTGACGTATTTCGGTTTAATTAACAACATAGATATGATGCAAGGAATGTAGGTTAAGAGTGGAAAAGATCCTTAGTTTAATATAAAATTTCAAGATCAAAATTTCTTATAATTCACTTTTCTATTTAAAATCATACTTATTTCTCAATTTGCAAGTTGATTTGTAGCTATTTTTCATCAAAAAGGTGCACATAAAATATCAACAGTATCCAACTTTTTTTCGGCACACTTATCGTTGGTTAGGTTAAGAAAAGTATATACTAGGGTATTTATACCATGATTAAGGTTAAGAATATGGTTAATAATATGGGTATTTCAGAAGTATGTTTTACAATAGAAGAATCACCATTAACAACCTAAATCTCTATACAACAATCATACCAAAGACCACGTGGGTAACTCAGACAGAAAGTACTACTGATTTTACTACAATAACTGTTTTCACAGGATTTATTAGTGTTTTATTCCTGAAAAAACGGGTACGAAACACTAGAGGAAAAAAATGAAGAAAATGCAAATGGAATAAGTAATAGACTTATTCATACGTTTCTTATCATTTTTGGGGAGAAGAAGTTGCTTCTAGTGATCTCATTTTCAGTAAACCATGCTAGTTCTGAATTAGGATTTCACTGTACTCTGAACTAAAGATTGAGCTTCAGCTACATAATCTAAAACTTCCTCTTGCTTTCGATAAATACTCTTCTTTAACATTTTCTCAAAGAGTGATTCTAAATGCGTTAATTCGATAACTTCGTTAATTGAGGGTTTTTCTGCAACAAGCATTTCAAACTTACTAATAATTGATTGTAAAATCGTTTTTTCGTTAGTAATTTTTTGAGTCAGTGTCCCAAATCCTTTTTCTTCAGCAATCAACTCGGCTTGCGAGATTAAGTGATAAGATTCTTTGGTTTTGAATTTTAACAATGCTAATTTTGATTGAAGTAAATAGGTTTCACACATTAAATAATAGGAATGTTGAGTTTTAGCGATTTCAAAAAGTCTGTCAACGCAAACGCTTATTTCATTAAGAATTTCTTCACTTCCAGAAATTTTTAGTTCATCTAAGAGAAGACATGCAAGATTAACAAGAACTTCAACAAAATATTCGATAGAAAACAATTGTTCCTTAGAAAGTTCCTGGAGGATTTTCTGAGCCTCTGCTCTCTTTATTGTTCTTTCACTAGATTTTAAAATAATTGCATTGATAATACGGTACAGCTGTTTAATAACCTTATTGTTTTGCTTTTCACTGATAGCTTTTAACCGTTCAACATAGGTAAACGATTTTTCTGATAATTTCATATCAAGATATACTTTACAAATATTGTAGAGTGTCAACGCTATGAATAAATCATTTTTCATATCTTCATCGAGAGCTAAGCCTTTCTTAAGATATAAAAGAGCATTTTCATAATCACCTTTCACATGAGAGAGTCTCCCGATGCTACGATAGATATAACTTAAATAAGGCCCTTTATGGATCCCGATTTCATTTAAAATCTCTAAAGACTTTTGGAAGTTATCTGAAGCGAGATTAAGCTCTCCTTTATCGATGTACACTAATCCAATTGCTCCGATCACAAATGCAATACTATGTTTACTATCAATTTCTTCAAAAAGATTCTGACTCCGTTGAAGATAGATTAATGCCTGATTAAAATTTCCTTTGAACGAGAATGCAGAACCAATTTGTAATAAACTTGAAGCCAAAAAAAAAGGATTACCCATCTTCTCATGGATTGCTTTGGCTTCCTGAAAGTGCTCTAAAGCTAGGTCTACCTTTCCCATATAAATATAGATAAAGCCAATATTACCAAGCATCATACCAGTAGATTCTAAATTTTTAATTTCACGATTAAGAACAAGGACTTTATTATAGATAGATAAAGCAGTTGGAAAATCTCCTTTAACAGCGGCAAGGGTACCTTTCATATTTAAACAATTGGCAATCCCTTCTTTATTTCCAATTGCTTTATAAATTGTAAGTGCTTTATCACCATATTCAGATACACGATCTATTTCTCCCAAAGTATCATAAATTGTAGCACGACGATACAGAAACTTAGCTACTCTTTCCTGTATCGATTCTGAAGTTAACGTTTTCATCCTTGATAAAATCGCTTCCCCTTGATCGATTACACTCAAAGCCTCAGGATATTTTCCAAGACGCCAAAGTACTGTTGATTTAATAATAAGAGCATCAATTGAGAGAATTTGGTTGCCTATTTTCCTACTTTCATCTAAAATACGTTGAAGAAGCTGCAACGTTCTTTGATATTTACTCAACCGATAATACGCACGACTTTTAAGAAGAGTACACATTAGTTTATCTTCTTCTGTAAAATCAGTCCTTGATTCATGTTCGTTTGCTAATTCAAGAACTTTTTGAAACTCCCCACCCATAAGATTCTTCTGACATAAAGCTACTAGTTCAGCGATACTCAAACTCATCAATATTCCCCTTGAAAGTTAATGAAATACTATCCTCAATGGGTTTTTTAAAGGAAATTCAAGGTTAAAATTCTTTTCCTCTTTGACACAAGAAGAAAATTTTCCTTCCTCTAATTAATCGAGTTCCTTACTAATTCAAAAAATTTCGACCATTACTCGATCTTTAGAATGAATCATTACCCTACACTCATCCTTTTCTTTCCTCAAATCCTTTCAGTAGCGAGTGGTTTCCGAAGAAGTTATAAAGAGTGATCATCAGGGGCCCTCGGGTAAGAGGCTGTTCTCTCTTTGGAGCTTTGACTCCGTGGTTGGAAAACTGGCCCGTCCTAATTTGACGACTTAACACTTGTACCGCGAGTACGAAGAGTAAAATGTCTTATTTTTCAGAATTAGGATTACTCGAATTAGACCCCTAGCTTCTTGTTTTAAATAAAAAGAAAAACGGTTTTACCAATGACATTTATCTCCAATCAATTTGATACTGGATATATCCCTTGAAACTATGAGCTTCCCAACCTAATTTTCTATTTTCGATCATCCAGATTATTTACACTCAACTTATAGATTATTGTACCTATAAGCAGAGTA
>JAUUVJ010000320.1 GCA_030589605.1 Candidatus Hodarchaeota archaeon
GATTTTTTCCTCAAATTTTTTCCACAGATAGTCACGTATCTTTTGAGACTTGGAGATAACATCTGAAGTATATCTTTCAATCGCTTTTCCAAAACCAACAATACCGGGAAGATTTTCTGTTCCCCCTCTTTTTCGATTCTCCTGAAGTCCACCATCTATTAGTTTATTAAGTTTAATTCCTTTCTTAATGTAAAGTGCGCCAACTCCTTTCGGCCCGTGTATATGATGAGCTTCGATTGTAATTAAATCAATAGCGGTTTTTTTTACATCTATAGGTACTTTACAAAAGCTAAAGGTCGCATCTACATGTATTGGGACACTAAAACTGTGACATATTGAAGCTAATTCATCAATATCATCAATTGTACCAATTTCAACATTTCCATAAGGTACTGATACGAATATAGGTTTTTCTTTCAAAAGAGCTTTAAGATGTTCTTGATCAATAAATCCATTTGAATCTACCTTAATTAGTTCAATTTTAAAACCAAATGTACTTTGCAAAGCTTTAAGACTGTCAAGTACAGTTGAATGAGAAATTATTGATGCTACGATAAGCTTATTTGATTTGTTTAAATGTTCTAAAGCAAACCCTTTCACAACATAATTATTGCTTTCTGATTGACCTGAGGTGAAGACAATATCATCTTCATTGGCATTCAGTTTTGCAGCAACAATTTTTCTAGCTGTATCAAGAGCCTGTTTAGCCTCTACTCCGAATGAGTGTCCGTAATCAGAACTAGGAGGAGAGATAATTTCAGTATAGAAAGGTATCATGCTTTCTATTACTTTTTCATCTACTCTCGTGGAAGACAAGTTATCTAAATAAACTTTCATCGCTCTTACCCGATTAAATAGATTGAGTAACTATTGTTAAGTCATTCTCTCTGATCTTCGTAGTTTTTAAATACACTTCGGAGAAAAAAGGAACTTCTAAACTAAATATCCTCATTAGACATTTCTTAAGTGTCTCTTTTCAAAGAACAAATATTGTTAGGTTTATTTTTTCTTACGTTCTAGTGTGCCAATCTATGCTAAATTATTGTGTAATGTTAATTTTTTTTTCGAATAAAATGTTTCTTGAAGAATTACCAACTAACATTTTAAATATTCCAGGTTCTATCTGCCATGAATGAGTAATCACGTCATAAAAGGCTAAATCTTTTGTTTTTATTGGAATAATACAAGTTTTTGTTTCTTTTGGGAAAAGATATACTTTTTCAAATCCAATAAGCTCCTTTATTGGTCTTTCAATAGAGCTTTCTACATCTTGATAATAAACCTGTATTACTTCAGCACCAATATGTTGTCCTGTATTTGTTACATCAATAGATATAAAGATCGTTTCATTTCTGGAAAGTTCATTTTTATCAAGAGAAAAATAATTATAAGCAAAAGTAGTGTAAGATAATCCATGTCCAAATGGAAAAAGTGGTTCAATATTCTGTTTATCAAAATGGCGATAACCAATAAATATCCCTTCTTCATATTTCGTTTCTAGATTCTTACCCGGCCAATTAATTGAAGATTTATGTGCTGGTGAATCAGAAAGTTGTTTTGGGAATGTCATAGGTAGTTTCCCAGAAGGACATACATCGCCAAATAAGATATCAGCAATTGCATTCCCTCCTTCCATACCGGGATACCAAGCTTCAAGAACAGCTGGTACATTTTCTATCCAACCATCCATTGCAATTGGACTTCCATTTAATAATACGACGATTATATTTGGATTTTGTTTAGCTACACGATTAATGAGGTCTACTTGTTCATCAGGTAATTCAAGTTTTATTCGATCGGTTCCTTCTGCATCATGACCTACAGGTGGGTCGTTATTGTTTCTAGCGCCTGAAATTAAGCTTTTATTGCTATCATGATTTAAACCAGCAAAAATAATAACGTAATTAGCATTAGATGAATCTGAGACAAATTTTACAGATTTTTTACATTTACTTTTCAATCCATTAAGAGGAGTAATCTCATATGGAGGTTTCACTGCTGAACTTCCTCCATAGGACCATTTTCCGAATTTTTTATCTCGATTAGGACCAAGGACTGTTATCTTCTCGATTTCTTTAATATTTAGTGGGAGAATATTCTTCTCGTTTTTTAGTAATACAATTCCTTCTTCGGCCATTGTTCTAGCTAATTTTTGATGTTCTGGAGTGTTGCGTTTTCCTTTTGGAACATTTTCTTTTTCAAATAGACCTACTAAAACCATAACACGTAATAATCGTCGTAAAACGTCATTTAGGTCATCATCAGAGATCATACCTTCGTTATAGGCAAGATGTAGTCGATCTGGATGATAAGTATAAGGTTTTGGCATTTCAAGAGACACACCTGCGTGAATACAATCTTCTGGTGTTACAGGAGGAATAGCATTCTTCATCGCATTCCAATCAGAAACAATAAAACCTTTAAAATTCCATTTATACCAGACCAAATCCTTTAAAAGTTTTTTATTTGAAAATAAATAATTACCATTGATTTTATTGTAAGAAGTCATCATCATCCAAGGATCAGCTTCTTTTACAACATCTTTGAAGGCTTTTAGATAAATTTCATGTAATGTGCGTTCATCTATTTCTGCACTAATAGTAAAACGATTAGTTTCCTGATTATTTGCTGCATAATGTTTAACACAAGCAGCAATTTTATTTTCTTCTTGCATTCCTTTTATGTATGGAATTGCGATCTCTTTCGTTAAGTAAGGATCTTCTGAAAAATACTCAAAAGTTCTACCATTTAGAGGAGATCTTCCGATATTAAGTCCTGGAGACAAAACAGCATGTCTACCTAATGCTCGTGCTTCTTTTCCAACAGCTACTCCAAAATTTCGAGCTAAATTCCTATTCCATGAAGCAGCAAGACATATTCCTCCTGGAAATCGTGTATTCTTATGAAAACGACTAGAATGCCTACTAATACCAAATGGTCCATCAGTCATCTTAAGAGATTTTATCCCCAGTCTTTTGATGGAATGTGTATCAAATTTTCGATTCCCTGCAAGTAACTTAAATTTCTCCTCAGTCGTTAAGCGGTTTAAATAATTATCTACTTGATTATTAAGAGTAAACTCGCGGTTTGGTAAAGATTGTTGATTCATTTGACCTTCACATCGTAAAAGCGTATTATCATCCATAATTCTCTTATCGTGAAAATATTTACTATTCCAAACAATATTAATACGCAGTTATTGAAATTTATATTCAATGGTTTTTCTATAAAATTGGATATTTAATTATGTTAGATATCTAGAGAATCAATTCAATATATCGAATTTAATAGCATCTTGAGAGCATATTTCAACGCAGCGGTTGCAATAGTAACATTCACCTGGGAATAATTTCGTTGGACATATTTTCTCACAGAGCCCACAATCGTTGCAATCTACCGTACGTCTATATGTAATTGTAGCAAATTTACCAAGAAATGCTGAACCTGCTCCAAATGGGCATAAAAATCTACACCAAGGTCGATAAAGAAAAATACTAGCAAGACTTACAATTAACAGACCAATGAATGGGAAAAGCAATGTGAGTGTGAATCCTGAAAGGGGATTGAAATCTCGAAGAAGTGCAATGTCCCATATGATCGCTAGGATGAATAAACTCCCTGTAAAAACCCATCTTACCTTATTCGAGATTTGAGGAGAAAATTCAATATGAAATTTGTTTTCCTTTTGAGTTTTTAAATCTGATTTGAAGTTGATAGTTGAAATCAATTCCTGTAGGGCACCAATGGGACAAGCAAATCCACAAAAAATTCTTCCTACTAGAAAAGATGTTCCCATTATTAAACAAAAGATCGCAATCGGATGAAGAAGATGAATCATATCGCCTCTTTGGCTAATCGTGATGAGAGTGAATTCAACTGGCACTAACACGTTAGGAATACCTTTTAACATAAAACCTGCAAAAAAAATCGTGATTAAATAAAGGACTGTCTTTACTTTTTTACTTAATAATTTAGCATCAGTCACTAGCATAATTAGACAGAAAAAGAAGGTTATTATCCAAAAAATAATCATTGGAGCGGAAGAGTCGTCAAGTGGAAGAGGTTCAAATTGCATAAACATAGAATTTGTATCAGTCCTATTAGTGATTCTTTTTGATTATTCATCTAAATTCGCTTTTTTTCCCTCAAATATTCACTTCAAAGATTATTTGAAGTTTTGAAAAGCATTTTCTGCACGGTACACTAAACCAATAATAATGTTTAATCTTTTTGTGTCTCGGTTTGAGTGTACATCTGAGTCACATTTATGTTTGAGATCGAAAAAACACATTTTCAAGGTTGAAATCTTCTTTTTACTCTTCTTTTTAGTTTTCTTTTTAGTAAAATCTTTCGAATTATCATAAAGAGAATAAAAATCAAAACAAAGATTATAATAGAAATAATTTCTACAAATGGGCTGCTGTCCGTCGAGGTATCATCGCTCGATGATGTATTAAAAAATTCATATAACTCCCACAATATATACCCCTTTTCCAGGTTATAAATCTGTGTATAATTTAATTCAACCAGTGTATTACTAGCAATGGCGGATCGGATTCCTGATCTACAATACACAAGTATAGGGTGAGATTTATTCAGTGGGAGTTTATCTTGATTAGCTATAATTTCATCATAAGGAAGTAAATAAGAATTATTGATATGTCCTGCATCATATTCTTCTTGCGTTCTAACGTCTAAGATAAACAAATTCGTTGTACTTTCAATCAGATTATATGCCTCAGTCACGGTGACATCTATATATCCTTCTACTGGTTTAGCATTGACAGATATTGATGTAATATTGAGGGAAAAAAAGGATATGGAAAGAAAAATAAAAATAATCCATATTTCTGTTCTACATTGCATTATTTTTCCGGAAGACAATATTCTTCGACCTTATATTCACATTCAAACTATTCTTTATTAATCATCTAGTCTAAATTAAGAATTATAGCATCTTCGGGGCTCTTTCAAAGATTCTGGGACTCCTGAACCTTCATCACTTATAGTAAACAGCCAAAATTGTTCTTCACGTATTATTGAAATTTCAATTCTACTTTTGCCCAGTTTGTCCTGTATTTCTTGTAGTAATATTCGTCTCGTCAATCTGAATCTAGATTCAGAAATGTTAAACTCATTCAGAAAATTGCCTAGATAAATAATCAGGATATTATGTTTTTCTTCTAATTTCTCAAAAACCGACAATAATGATAATATAATTAGTTAAGTTAATAAATAGGTACTGGGGTATGAAAGGATATAAGATTCATGTAGTATTTCATGATATAATTATATATGATTACTTGAAATGATGACTTGATCGATATGAGGCTCGATATGATTACAAAAGCGGGAATCTTAGTCTTTTCGCATGATTTCGTCGAGGA